>CANMNU010000097.1 GCA_947499175.1 Alphaproteobacteria bacterium | reverse complement strand
TCAATAAAATGATAAGATTTTACACTGGATCACCACGCCCCTACGGGTCTCGTGATGACGGTTTTCTGCGTCTTTGCGAGCAAGCTTTGCTTGCGCGGCAATCCAAGCCGCAACGTACTCAATTTATAATTAGTAAGCTATAACGCTTTTTGGCCTATCCTAAACCCCACCCTTATAATTTGGGTGGGTAATAGGCCTCAACCAAACAGTTGATTTTAATAAAAAACCAATAATTTTCGTTTTGAACGCTACCTGTGTTAAAAGTAATTAATCATTCTAAAGTCAGCACCTAGGGGAATCGTCCAAAGGCGGCCTGGGCGGGTAACCAATCCCATGTGAAGCCTTAACCTAATCAAAACTTAGGTTCATGAGATAACAATTCACAGCCTGGCTTGGAAACCGAGAGTCTCGGCGGCCCAAGACAAAGTAAATAAGTGTTACATTATTTACTTTGTGTAAGTGGTGACCCAACGTTTAAGTGCCCTTGGGCGTAACTTGTAAAGTAATGCAAGCCCAAAAGCTACGCTTAACTGAAAGTGGTAGCTGATGTTTATAAAGGATTAAAGTGTTACCTTTGCCCTTATAAACTATAAGATCTCCAGCTGTATTTGACAATATAGCCAAGGAGATGCCGTGGTGGTGAATTTGTGAAATACTGTCAATATTTTATAAATACTTAAATCACCATTCACTGGCAGCCGTGTATGCTACTTAAGTGGTGTATCATGGCAGCTCGCAAGGGCTCATTAATTACAAGTCAACACAGGTAGCTTTTAAAACGAGAGAATCTAAAATAAAGTAAACGAAACGAAAACGAAAGAAAAAGGAAGGAAATGGAAAAAACAGATTGAACATAAAACATGAATATTGTATCATATAGCCAAAATAAATCTGCTTATTCTATAAATAAAATTTTTTCATATTTGCAAAGTGCAAGGCATCGTAATAACTAAATGTATAAGCAAGATTATGCCACTATTTTTAAGAATCCTATTCGAAATGGTTCTTCAGCAAGATATTTTAAAACTACTGCTTTGTTCATATTCTAAATTTCACAAAAAGAACTAAATGTGATTATTACTTGAAAAACAATCCCCGCTAACAGGTAGCGGGGAGGTAATAATTATTTGTAAATTTTTATTTTTTCTTTTTATCTAACATTTTCATTGGGCCGCTATGGGTAGCGTGGCTATCCCAATCTTTTCCAGTAAAATGCGCACGAATTGGTGCAGTAGTTTTTTTGCCAATATTTGCATAATTTTCTTTAATCCAAGCGTCAGCAGCATCACGGCCACTCTCAAATAAGTGACTAAAGAATTCAGGCTCAGTGTTAAGTTTACTACCCCAGCCAAGTTCTTGGAAGGTTGACTCATCTTCAATCAAGTGCAAGTGAACGCGCTTCATACGATTAAGTGGAATAACTCCTTCATCTTGCAGTTGGGAAATTAAGTGCATAGCTCGTATTTCACGAACAACAGATGCGTTATTAGTAATTTCATTCAAACGGTCACCAATTTCACGTGCACTGGTAGGTAATTTATTTCTAATAGTTGGGTTCAACTGAATTAATATAACGTCAGAGGTTTCGCAATCATAAATCAATGGGAACATCACTGGGTTACCAATGAAACCACCATCCCAGTAATATTCTCCATCAACTTGTACTGCGCTATGAATGGTTGGTAAACAAGCTGTAGCAAGTAGACATTCCAGTTTTAATTCTTCAGTTTTAAAGACAGTTAATTTACCGGTAAACACGTGAGTTGCGCATAAAAATACTTTACATACATTTTGATTACGTAAAAATTCAAAATCAAAAGTTTCTTTAATAACATCGCGTAATGGGTCAGTTTTCATAGGGTTAAGTTCATATGGTGAAAACATACGGCTTAAAAATTCAAACATTACAAATCCTGGGGTATTGTACATGGTCCAGTTGTTCATTTTTTTATCAATTGGTCCACGATTATTGAGTGAGCTATTTTTACCACTTTCAGAAACTCTATCCCAAAATAGCTTTAAGGTAGCCCGCGCTTCTTCATTACCGCCTTTTGCTAAACCTTGTGCTGTTGCAACGGCATTCATACCACCGGCTGAAGTACCTGTCATACCTTCAATTTCAAAGCGACCGTCTTCTAGTAATTTATCAAGTACACCCCAAGTGAACGCACCATGCGAACCACCGCCTTGGCAAGCGATTGCTACACGTTTTTTTGCTGTATCTGCCATCATAAACCTTCCATCATTGTAATAAATTAGTTATCTCTATAAGTTACAATATAAGAACATGTTTAAGAAAAAGTTAAATTTTTAAAGAAATCTATGTATATTTTAGCAATTGAAACAAGTTGTGATGAAACCTCAATTTCCGTAGTGCAAGATTCGCCAAATAATAAAAGAATATTGAGCCTAGTCACAAGAAGCCAAGTAAAAGAACACCAAGCTTATGGTGGGGTTGTCCCTGAACTTGCAGCTAGGGCTCACCTTACTAATATTGAGCCAATTTTTGCCCAAGCAATTGCTCAAAGTGGAGTTGATTTAAATACTATTGATGCAATTGCCGTCACCGCAGGTCCTGGGCTAATTGGTGGCGTTCTCGTTGGCGTTATGCTTGCAAAATCGTTAAGCATTGCTTTAAGCAAACCACTTTACGGAATTAACCATTTAGAAGGACACGCACTTACAGCGCGTCTTAGTCACAATGTTGCTTATCCATATTTATTATTATTAACTTCTGGTGGGCACTGCATGTTTGTTGAAGTGCTTGGTTTTCGCCAATACAAACTTTTAGGTCAAACCTTAGATGATGCCGCCGGAGAATGCTTTGACAAAATTGCCAAGCTGTTGGATTTTGATTTTCCAGGTGGTCCAGCTTTAGAAAAAAAAGCGGTGCATGGTAACCCAAACCGCTTTAATTTTCCCAAACCACTGGAACATACACCTCAACCAAATTTTTCATTTTCAGGCCTAAAAACAGCAGTGAAGTTAGAAATTGAGCGCAGTACTATAGATGACCAAACCGCACTTGATATTGCTGCCAGCTTTCAATTTACAGTTGGCGAAATTTTTGCTGAGCGCACCCTTAAAGCCCTAAAATGCTGTAGCCACAAAGTTCAGCGTTTAGTTATGGCTGGCGGAGTTGCCGCTAATCAGCATTTGCGTGGCGTATTACAGCAGTTGTGCAAAAGTCATGGGCTAGAGGCAATTTTTCCACCAATGGATTTATGTACAGATAATGCAGCGATGATCGGCTGGGCCGCAATTGAAGCTATCAAAAATGCGGCGCCACCTTCAGCTATAGATTTTCAGCCGCAACCACGGTGGCCTTTGCAAGATTTAAATCAACCATCTTTCATTTAAGCAAGTCGGTAACCAAATGTTACCCACTGCCTTAAAATATTTGATAGTCTGTACAGAATTCTATTCTTACGACCGGGAACGCATCCACCACCTGTGAATTGATTTTCATATAATTGCTGATAGAACGTAGATTCTAAATTAAATGGCGTTGTGTCAATACCAACATTTAAACGAAAACTATCAATGCTTTGTGAAACATCAAAAATAATTGAAATTATCTCTAACCATTCTGCTTCAGTAACGCCATCAAGGTGGATTTCTGACTCTAGTGCCCCTCTACGTAAACTTGGGTATGGGTATCCTTTTAGGACATAACCAAGATGCTTAATAATTTCAGCCTGCTCAAGAACGCTAGCGTCATAATGCACGCTTATGCTCTTTCCTAGACTTGTTAATCGCTCATTAATGTCAGCTATTAACCCTTCCTTTGTAAGCCTGGTTTTGTACATATCTTTAAAATATTTTTGTCCTAAACTAAATATTTCTTTTGTATTATCTTTTTGAAATTTATCAAGTTTGTGCACATCAACATTTGGTGAAATCATTATTCCTTCCATTGTACTTAATAACTTTGATATTCTTGAAAAATCTTGTGAGAAATCTTTATTTAAATATGAAGACCATTTAGATGTTGCTGATTCAATCTTTATGTTACCAACAAGGAAACCATCATCACCAAAGCCATCTAGCTCTAATTTTTCTCTAAAATTCAAGGGATCAAGCAATAAAAAAACTGGTGTTAATTTAACAATTTTTGAAGAAGAATAACCACGTTCAACCGCTTTTGATTGCTCATCACTAGATTCAAGTAAATCTGCTGAAATCTTAAGACGCCTTAATTCAGTGTATGTGTCTCTTACTTCTGCAAGAGTTGTTGCATCAGCGCCAATCCATTTTTTGTTATGTTTTCTTATTATGCCATCTGCGATCAACAATCTTTCAGTGGTATCTTGCGTTAACTTCCAATTGCTTGGATCTTTCGAAATTTCTTGCCAATTAATTGTAGATTTTGTAATACTCACGCGATCTACACTTGGGGTAAAAAAGTTACTTAAGTTTTCTGGCCTCATAGCCTCTGTAGCATCCACTAAAAAGTTTCTTACACCAGGCGCGCGTGCCCAAGTTACAATTCCGCTTTCAGTCAAATACGGAGTTTTTGATGCAACAAACCTAGCTGCAATTGCTACTTGTTTTAAATATTTAAAGTGAGGAAGATCCGAATGATATCCTAGTTTTCCAGATCCATCCCACAAGGAATCAATATCATCATTTGAAACTAATGCAATATCAATCGAAGTTAATGCCATGCACGCACTTTCTTGGCTTGTTGGGGCTCTTTTTGCCCAACCAAAACCTCTTGCTTCATTTAGTATTTCTCTAGCAAGGCGAGTGTATTTTAAAGTTTCTTCACCAGTTCTTGCTTTTTGTGATGCCCATTTAGCCATGGCCAAAGAAAGTGGTATTTTCTCTCCAAGTTCTTCGCGAACCTTTAAAATTGCTGGTTTATTTGTTATAAGCTCTTTTTGTACCGCATCATCTGTCCACATTGAAAAAATTGAACTAATTCCAAAAATTACAAAAAAACAGCATTTTACTTGATTTTTTAAAAACATATTCATTGTCACTTTGATTTTAACTAATGATGATAAT
>CANMNU010000096.1 GCA_947499175.1 Alphaproteobacteria bacterium | reverse complement strand
AGTGAATGATGATTTAAGTATTTATGAAATATTGACAGTATTTCACAAATACACCAACACGGCATCTCCTTGGCGATATTGTCAATACAGCTGGAAATCTCTGAAAATTTATAAGGGCAAAGGTAACACTTAAGTTCCTTTATAAACATCAGCTACCACTTTCAGTTAAGCATAGTCACTGGGCTTGCTATACCCTTATCTTTCAAGTTTTGGGTATACTTTGCAAGTTACGCCCAAGGGCACTTATCAGTTGGGTCACCACTTACACAACATAGGCAATGTAACACTTGCCTATGTTGCCTTGGGCCGCCGAGACTCTCGGTTTCCAAGTCAGGCTGTGAATTGCTATCTCATGAACCTAAGCAGGTTTAAGGCTTCACATGGGATTGGTTACCCGCCCAGGCCGCCTTTTGGCGGTGATCTGGGTGCTGACTTTAGAATTTATTAATTACTTTTAACACAGGTAGCGTTCTTTAAACCTATAACTTTTGTTTTTAATTTTAATTAACACTTAGTTGGATGTTTCTATTACTAGGATAGGCCAAAAAGCGTTATAGCTTACTAACTATAAATTGAGTACGTTGCGGCTTGGATTGCCGCGCAAGCAAAGCTTGCTCGCAAAGACGCAGAAAACCGTCATCACGAGACCCGTAGGGTCTGGTGATCCAGTGTAGAATCTTATCATTTTATTGATGGTAAGCTATAATATTTTTTTTATAAGTAAATATGTTAATTTATCCTAAATGTTAATTATTACAATTTTAGTTCTGCTAGAGGTTATAACCAATGCGCATTAGTTAAACGTAGCATTTCACTTTTTAAAAACCATGGCCGGTGGGTTTTAAATTAGTGCTCAGTTGTTAAGGTACCATAAGTTGATGAAATGTTCAAAAATATCCCATTCAAGTTTAGTAAAGTTTTAGGAAATGGCAGGAATTACCGATTGCCATTTGAGCTAATGCTTCTTTCACTAGATCACCACGGCCAAATGGCCTCGTGATGACGAAACCTATAGCAGAAACTGAAGCATCAAAATGGGATACTCCTAATTGCATAAAGCAAGAGGTAGATATGAATATTCGACCAATCCACAACCAACAAGATTACGAATTTGCACTAGAAGAGCTTGCCTCACTAATGGATGCAGAATTTAACACTCCTGAAGGCGATATGCTAGATATACTAGCAACCCTTGTGGATACATATGAAAAACAACATTTTCCTATTTATAAACTCCTACAAACAAAAAAATTATTGCATAATACATAAAATTTATGCACAATAGCTTCTATGAATATGATGCACCAGCATATCTCACGATGGCGACACGGATAATCTCTGATTACCCCGTATCAATTTTTATTTAGCCATTTTATGTTGGAGTTTTTATGTACACTAAAATAATCTTATTCATCGTTACCGCCTTAGGAATTAGCATTTACCTTAATTACTCTCCTAAAAACGATAATACCCCTACTCACAAAAACAAAGTTGTAGCAATCACACAAATTGCCCCACACTCTTCCCTTGACCGTATTCGCAAAGGTATTGAAGATGAAATTATCAAAGAGTTTGGTGACAAGGTTAAAATTGAATTTCAATCAGCCCAAGGAAACCAAGCATTAGCAAGCCAAATTGCCCAAAATTTCATTGGCAAAAATGTAGAAGTGTTAGTAGCAATCACTACACCATCAGCCCAGGCTATGCATGCAGCAAATTCTTTGCACATTCCCATGGTTTTTGCCGGAGTAACCGACCCAAAAGCTGCAAAACTTGTTGAGGAATCAGGGGCTAATAAAGCAAATATTACCGGTGTTTGTGACTCACCAGACATTTCAAAACAAGTTGAATTAATTCAAGAATTTTTGCCAAAAAACTCAAAAATAGGGTTTATTTACAATCCAGGTGAAACAAATTCACACGTACATGTTGAACGTTTAGAAGAAAAATTACAAAAAGCTGGTTTTGTCGTTATTAAAACACCAGCATATTCAACCGGTGATGTATTACAAGCAGCACAAGGAACTATTCCTAACGTTAATGCCATAATGCTAACCAACGATAATACAGTAATATCAGCTGTTGATGCGGTAATACAAACTGCACACCAGCACAGTATTCCCATTTTTTGTTCTGACCCTGAATCGGTCAAACGCGGTGCTAAAGCTGCAATCGCACCTGATCAATATGAAATGGGACATGAAGCTGGTAAAATGGTTGTGAGAATCCTAAAGGGTGAAAAGGGACACCATATTCCGGTGCTACACGCACCCACGTCCCGTTTTACTTCGTAAATTTTGACCATTTTATTTTTAGGAACAACACATGAAAAAAAATATTATTTTATTTGCCATAGCAATTACAGGCATTATCATTTGGTGGCAAAGCAATGCATCCTCCCAACCAAGTCTGCCTATTGTTGGTGTAATCCAAGTCATTGGACACCCTGCGTTAGATCAAACCCGCAAGGGAATTTTAGATGAATTACAAAGTCAAGGTTTTACTGATGGGCAAAAAATAAACTGGCGTTACGAATGCGCCCAAGGCAATCCTTCCCTAGCAACCCAAATTGCCCAAAAATTTATCGGCCAAAAAGCTGCAGTAATGGTAACCATTGGCACGAATGTTTCACAATCAGCTTTACAAGCAATTAATCAGTCAGGCACAACTATTCCATTAGTGTTTGCATCAGTTACCAATCCAGTTTTAGCTAAGCTTGTAACATCAGACACTAAACCTGAAAAAGGTGTTTATGGCGTTTCAAACTATGTATCAGCCCACAAGCAATTTGTTTTTTTTAAAAAATTGCTACCAAATTTAAAGCGAATAGGTGTTGTCTATAATCCTGGTGAAGCTAATTCGGTAGTACTTAATGATGAAATGGTAAAAGTTTCTAAAGATTTAGAATTAGAAATTGTTTTTGCTGTTGCTAACAAAACTAGCGAAGTTAGTATTGCCACCCAATCATTACTCGATAAGGTTGACGCCATATTTATTAATAATGACAGCACTGCCCTTGCAAGTTTTGACAGCATAATAGCAACAGCTAAGCTACAAAATATTCCTGTTTTTGTAAGTGATATTGATTGTTTAAAAAGTGGAGCGCTTGCTGCCCTTGGTGCTGATCAATACGAACTAGGACGCCAGGTTGGAAAAATTGTGGCAAACATCTTAAAAAATCCAAATACTGAACTTGCTGTACCAATGGAATATGCTCAGTTAATTAGCGCAGAAACTAACCAAAAGGTAGCACTTGAAATGAACATTACTATTCCTACTGAATACTAAATACATCAGGCTCTTTTGGTATAGCTTACCACCCATAAAATGATAAGATTTTACACTGGATCACCACGCCCATACGGGTCTCGTGATGACGGTTTTCTGCGTCTTTGCGAGCAAGCTTTGCTTGCGCGGCAATCCAAGCCGCAACGTACTCAATTTATAATTAGTAAGCTATATTTCCTGGGAATATCTAAAGAGCCACGCTTCCTCCCTACATCCACAACGCCCACTTTAAAACGCCTAAATAATGCCAAAAGCCCCACTTGGGGCGCCAAATGGCTTTGAAAAAAGCATACGCCCCAACAATAGGTTTGAGTGTTATTGTAACGTTAGCCACATTGGAAGTATCGCCTTCACAAAAGACCATGTAGGAAAATTTATCAATACCGTAAAAATTAGGATTGTATGTGGTATAAATATACCTTCCGCATCGATCAAGTGTTACCTTCCCATGAGAAGGCCACTTAACCACCGCATAAATTAATGGACTCACATAATCATTATCAGATGCTTTTAATAGCCCTCTAATAAAGGTATTTTCATAACCAGAAATTTCACAATCATAGGCAGTAAGGGGTTGCTTACTAAGAGCATTGATCATTACGATAACATTAACCGTACTACCATTGCCACCTACCACATCAAATTCAAATGAATCAGCCTCACTACTACTATTATTTCTTTTGTAGGTATATTGCCTGGTTAAATTGTCAAAACTTACAGTACCGGCTTTAGGTACACCAGTTAGCTTATAACTAAGTACTTTCATATTTACGTCAAGCGGATTTGGCAGAATGCCGGTAATTGTTCGGTTGCTTGAAAGGCCACTATTGTTAATATCCAATAAATCTCCAGCAGAAAAAACCTGGCTTTTAGAAAAAATAATAACTACTAACAATACTTTGAAGATGAATTTGTGCATTTTATTTACCTATTAGATTCGTATAAGTATTATTATACATCTATATTCCTCCATCAAGAGCAAACAATTCACTTACCTCAAATTCTGTTTCCCAGGAAATCAGAAACAGACAACTTTATCTATAGTTAACTTAATATTAACTTCTTTTTGTCATAATAACATTTAGACATAAGCTGTCTATTTGTAAAACTTAAATATATAGAGAATAAACATGTTAAAAAAATATACAATTCTTGCAACCATAGCTATGGTTAGCGCCAGCTTGCAATTATCTGCATCATCATCTGTATTGAACATTGAAGTAGATAGTGGTAGTTCAACGTTTTCTGGGTCTTTTAGTGGTGGCTATATAAACAAAACAGGTAGTGGTGAAGCAATACTAAGTGGGGACAGTAGTGTAGGCACTGCTTTGTTAGGAGTACAAATTTCCGGCGGAACATTAAGTATATCTGAACCGAAGAACATAGGGGGCTCTCTCGCTACTGTTGAGTTTACAGGGGGGGGGATGGCACACTTAATATAACCAATAGCATGACCCTAGCATCTGTAAAAAAAACATCTCTAGGCACACTTAATTTGAATGCTAACACTTTAAACATAACTACATTTGATAGTAGTGGTACGGGCCAGATAGATGTTAATAATGGCATCCTAATATGCCCACTTATGAGTGGTACTTATGGTATTTCCAGCGGTGCAACCTTACAGCCTATTTCAACTGGATGTAATAACGCTTCAATTCTGCATATTGCTGGAATGCTTGATTGCTCTAGCCTCACTGATCTTACAGCTCAACTCCCAGATATATTAAATTTTTACAATGGCAGCAAATTAAAAATAAACGGAGGGTTAACTTTTGGAAAAAATATAAATATTCAAACATTGAATGT
>CANMNU010000095.1 GCA_947499175.1 Alphaproteobacteria bacterium | reverse complement strand
TCATTGGATGCGTGATTTACCATTTTCCTCAAATTAGCAAAACACCTAAATCTTGTATATCTTCTCCTTGTTAAAAACAAAGGACTGAAGTCTTCTTCGTCTGAAGACGAAGGTTTTAACCTAAGAGGTGACTATAAACTAAGTCCTTGCTTATAATTAAAAATTTGCTCATTCTCAAAGCAATCTTCGCAGCTTTATTAGTGGGAATATTTTAAATGGCAAATATACACTCGGCTACTTTTTCTTTAGCCAGTAAAGCCTTTCAAGCTAATCAAATTATTCCAGAGAAATTCACCTGTGATGGCAGCGATTATTCTCCAGCACTCGAATGGTACGGGACACCCGATAAAACCAAATCGTTTGTGTTAATTATGGATGATCCTGATGCGCCTATTGGTATGTGGGATCATTGGATTTTGTTTAATATTCCAAGCAGCGTTACTCATTTGGATGAAAATCTGCAAATCCTGCCCCATGGCACCAAAATGGGAAACAACAGCTGGAATCGTGGAAAATACGGCGGTCCTTGTCCACCGGATCGTGAGCACCGATATTTCTTTAAGCTATACGCTCTTGATTGTTTGCTAAATTTAGCTCAAGGAACTACTAAGCAAGAGATTGAAGCGGCTATGGAAGATCATATACTCGATAAAGCAGAACTTATTGGTCTTTATGATTTAAGCAAAAGGCGAAAGTAATCTTAAACCAAATGCTACGCCGACTGTTCACTTACCTGATTGTTATCATCTTCTCCATCGCCTTGCGGAAAAACTATTTTTGGCAGCTCAGCATTTGGATTCTCCTCTCTTGTTGTGCTTGTCGTATCAGCAGGATCTGCTTTGGCAAAATTCACCTCTACCATATTTGTTGGTGCATCAACTCCAGATTGCCAAAGATCTGTAAAATCCTTTTCGACAAACGCCGACTGAATAACCGGCAACTCCAAATATTTGAAATCCACCTTGGTAATCGGAAAATCTTGCGGTACTTGTAAGTAAGCACTGAGATTTGGTAATTTCATAATTTCTGTATAGTTGACCAAAGGCTGTTTACGCTTTTGACCGGACAAACTCACTCCGTCACGCATTTGATGTGCACCAAAGGAAATGCTTTCTTGGGATTCCATAATTTCTTGTTCTCTTAAAAATTCCGACATCCTTTTGGCTGTATAACTATCCGGAGTGCGAAATATCAGTTTAGTACCGGTAAGACCAGTAATAATTCGACTGGTATTTTGCCCATAGATTTCATCAATTTGGGATAAGGTCTGTAGGCCAAGCACAAAGCTGCCTCCATATTTGCGCACCTCGGCCAAAGCTTTTGGCAAATCTGGTAGTTTGTTCAAAGAAGCCAGCTCATCCACAAAAAACCACAGTTTTTCATAATCGCGCTTTCCCATCAAAGCCTTGGTTGCCAAACTCAACCAGGCGGTAATTAAAGGGGTTAGAGTTGAGCGTTGTTCAGGTGTCGCATTCAAAAATAAAAAGCCACGTTGATTAGGGTTTTGCACCCAGTCACGAATTGAAAAGAAAGCGAGAGGATCAGTGCAAACGTCAGTGTCAGCATTGCGAATATTAGTCTTATCCTTGGAGTCTACTTTTGTTTGGGCTATCAAATAAGCAAATGACTTAATCGATGCTGCTAAAGTAGCTCTTATGGACAGGGCAGTTTTCTCCGAATCCGGATCCATCATTGATGCTGCGGCCGTATTTTTAAAATACGGAGAAACTTCTTTTAAGCTGCCGTGAATCGTCAGACGCAAAAGTTCTTTGATGTCATAATTTTTCTGGCGCTTGCAAACTTGAGCTGCAGTAGTTAAAACTGTACGTGCAGCAGTGGCCCAAAAGGGATCATTACCTACTTGAGGGATAACGCATTCAGCAAAATTATCAAACAGATAGTCTTTTTCGCATTCCAGCCATAAATTCCAAGGTTTAGAGCGTTCATCTAAGGGATTAAGCAAGATATCGGTACGTGGATTGTAAAATCTCTCGACAAATGCCCCGGTAGTATCAACAATTACCGCCTTCCCTCTATTGGCTCGAATTTGCACTAATAGTTCATTCATCGCATTAGTCTTACCGCAACCAGTGGTACCAACGATTAAAGTATGTTCGGTTTCTGAATGTAAAACATAAGGCACTGAGGCAATTTTAATGTTTGAGCTCAATTTAGCGTTGCTAAGTAATTTGACCAACTTGGCTGGCTCCACAAGGCTTGAGCCATTTAGAATCTTGGTTTGTTGTTTATCCTTGCCTCTTTGAGTCCAAAACCAAGACAGTAAACCTGCAACAACTATCCCTAGTAACAGACCTTGCATCAGCTTTTTAAGGCAAGAAAATAACAGGTAGTTAACTTGCTCTGTCATATAACTTGAGTGCATAATCATGGTATCGGTAAATGAACGTGGACTACCATCACTAGTGTACAGAATGCTGGTCGGAGATAAGTTAGCAATTAAATCAGGGCAATTACTCATAAAGTGTGCCTTACCATAAACAGCGACTAACCAGAAGTCCTGCCAGCGGTGATCAAGGTAAACCAAAAGAGCAAATGCTAAAATCGCAATACCTAAGCTAACTTTAAACGTAGCCCCCACAACCTGACTGAGCATACGGAGCTTGTGTAGCTGAGTTTGTCCGCCTTGGGTGAAATGATTACCACTTATTGTCATTTGTCTATCCTTTGTTAAGTATTTTTTGCCATTTAAAAATGTGTTGTTTTTTGCGCAATATACTGGAAAAATCCAGGTATTGTGCCATTTAATTTACATATTTTTAACAAGATTTGTGTTATCCTACATATGGTTAAATAAAGCCATTGTTGATCATGCAAATTACTACTATTCATAAATTGCAACATGTTTTGGATACTTCGAAGAAAGTCATCAAATTTGTTTGGCGTCATGCTTTTGTTTTGGCTTCGTTTGCTATAACTATTCAAGGAATTTACGAAGGAAAAACACCTATCCTTGAAGGGGAAGTTCTTGCTTTTTCTATCGCTTTCTTTTTGGACTGGCTTAAAACAAAAATTAAGTTTTCTGGTAGTACTTATAACCACGCCCACGAACATATGATTGAATCTTCCCGTAAAAACATGGATTCTAGTCGTTTTGGTTCCTCGGCTTGGGCTACAAATCCAGCTATGGCCGGATCTCCGGCTAACCATCTCTATAACCTCAGCTATAATTCTACTAATTATTACTAATTTCATTTTTGCTGGGTTTCCCCAAATTTAATGTTTTTAGCAGAGTTTACCAAGTCTTCACCTGTTTTCATGACTTCTTTACCTGCTTTACCTACAACTCTTCTTGTTACCCCTTTGTCTTGTTCTGTATATACTTCTTGCTTTAAGGCTGCACCATGATTTAATATGCCACTAGAGCCTGTTGCAATCTCCTGTTTATGTTCGACCTGAATGGCCTCTACTTTTTCTCTAGTTTGGCTCACTTGGCTTGGATTATGAGTTAAATCGCTTGCCTGTTCTTTAACAGCTTTTAGTGAATCTCTTGTCACTGGGTAAACTTGATAACTTTGTTCTTGTGCATAGCTGTTTTTTGATGAATTTACTGATGATACCGTATTAGTTGGCGTCATTCCTTGTTCAGCCATATATCTTTGGGCATAAGCCATGGTTTGTCCTGGACTTGCTGCCATAATGTGTACTGCCCCATGAGCTCCAATTTTACCATTGGTATTATCCGCTGGCTGATTTGCCAACCATTCCCCAAACTGCTGATTATGATTCGCATTAATCGTTGCACTATTCGCTTTAGTAAAACTTGCTTGATTGCTGTAATCTTCAGCCTGCCTAAAGCTTTTTGCGGCTTCTGTCCGTTGGCTCATGCCCTGTTCATAAGAACCGGAAGTTTCCTCGGCCAAACGCCTTGCTGATTCATCGTTAAGATTGTGTGAGAGTTGCTTTGATGCTTGGGATGCACTACGCATCGCCTCTTGAAAGTTATGATCTTCTGCAAACTTTTGTGCCTTAGTGTAAAGCTCTTGTTCTTTAGCACTGATTTCTCCACCACCACCTATTGAACCACTTAACAAACCAGCACCTCCTTTATTACCAAATGCCCCATTTGCCAATAATTGCGCAGACTTTCCAGTATCTATTTGATTTTGATTCGCAAAATCATTTACTAAATTCTTACCATGATGAATTGCCTGGCTTTGTTCAGTACTAATCCCATGACTTGTACTATCACTAGAGCTTTCCAATCTCGATAATGTGTCACTAAGATTTACGGCAGATCTTGCCGCACTACTTAAACTTTGGCTAGAACTTTCACTAAGGTTTAGGGCATTTTGCTGACTCTGACTTGCCATTTGGCTAAGTTGTGCACTTTGTGATTCTGCGACATTAAGACTTACTGGCAAGTTTGAGCTTCCTACATTAAGTACTTGTGAACCATCCGCCATCGTCGTAATTTCTGACCTACCATCTTGAATGTGGGATGAAGCAGATTTATAACTTGCCGCCATAGAATGACTCATCATATTACTGTTTGAGATTTGACTGTTACCTTCACTAATGTTGCCATAACTTAAGTTTCCAGAAGTTACTTCATTCGCAGCCATTCCCGCTGCACTTTGTGCGACATTACCTAAGTGGGATGCCATATGCACAAACGAACTCACACCCTTTACTAGGGCGATACTTAAAAACGGAATGCTTATCGCTAGGTAGCCGGCCATCGCAGAAATGTTGGCATTAACATTGGCTATTCCCACCGATGAGGCAATCGTCACCCCTTGTGGATTTGATATTGCTAAAGCTGCAATCGTCTTAGAAGTGGCAGAAATTGTTATGATATAGTTTAAAATCGCATACAAGGGGGCCCAGAGCTGTAACCAAAGTAAGCTTTGCGCCCAAGTTAGTAAAAAACGATAACCAAAGGAAAGTAAGGCAAGTGGGATCACAAATACGAAAAAAGCATAGATGATTGCCTCTAATACCGCCTTCATTACCGGCAAGGTTTCACCGGCCATCGCCCCTAAGGTTTCATAAGTTGCACGCTGTTGGAGATAAGCCCTTCTTGCAGCAAAGTTAGGAGCATTACCTAAAGCAGTTGAATTGCTTTCCACCCCATCGACAATGCTGTAAATCATCATCTGCTGTTTGATAATATCTGAAGCATCCTTAGCCAAATTGCCGAGTTGTCCATAAGCAAGG
>CANMNU010000094.1 GCA_947499175.1 Alphaproteobacteria bacterium | reverse complement strand
GGCTAGCCACACCACTATCAACCGCAGCTTTAGCAACTGCATATGATAACTCTACAAACAAACGCTTATCAAAAGGCTTGGGGATTATATAATTTCGCCCAAAAGTTAATGTTTCACCACCATAGGCTGCTGCTACCAAGTCATTTGTCTCAGCTTTTGCAATACGTGAAATAGCATCAACACAAGCCACTTGCATTTCATGGTTTATGCATGTTGCCCCAACATCTAAAGCGCCTCGAAAAATATATGGAAAACACAAAGCATTATTCACTTGGTTTGGGTAATCGGTGCGACCAGTTGCCATAATTGCATCGTCCCGCACACCAAAAACCAATTCCGGCCTAATTTCAGGCTCTGGGTTTGATAAGGCAAAAATTATGGGGTTACTTGCCATAGTTTTAACCATTTCAGAGGTCAATATTTTTGCACTAGAAAGACCTAAAAAGAAATCTGCCCCTAAAATTGCCTCAGGTAAAGTACGGTGTGAAGTATCTGCAGCAACCGCTGATTTAAACTCATCTAGGTTAGGTCTACCTTTATAAATAACCCCTTCCCTATCAAGCACTATTAAATTTTCACGCTTTAAACCAAGCTTAATTAACAATTCAATACACGCTATTGCCGCAGCACCAGCACCTGATGCCACCATTTTAATCTTGTCAATTGATTTTTCAGTAAATTCCAAAGCATTTTTCAAAGCTGCCGCCACAATAATTGCCGTGCCATGTTGGTCATCATGCAAAACTGGAATTTTTACCCGTTTAGCAAGCTCCCGTTCTACAAAAAAACATTCCGGGGCCTTTATATCCTCAAGATTTATCGCACCAAAGGTAGGCTCAAGTGAAGCAATAATATCTACCAATTTTTGCGGATCAGTTTCATTAATTTCAATATCAAAAGCATTAATTCCAGCAAATTTTTTAAATAAAATTGCCTTACCTTCCATTACCGGTTTTGCAGCCAAAGGGCCAATATTGCCCAACCCCAAAACCGCCGTACCATTAGTAATTACCGCCACCAAATTACCACGAATAGTATATTCAGCGGCCTTTAATGGGTCTTTAGCTATTTCCAAACATGGCTCAGCAACCCCTGGTGAATAAGCTAAAGCCAAATCGTGAGGGTTGGTTAATGGCTTAGTCGGTACTACCTCAAGCTTACCTTTGGGATGCTGACTATGATAACAAAGTGATTGCTCGTAAATATTTTTTGTCATTAAATGCTTTCTAATTTAAATTTATAACCATCAATTACAACTTACCTAAAAATGCATGAACTCTTTTCACAACAATTTCTGCAGTAATCCCAAAATGTTCATATAAATCACTTGCCGGGGCTGAAGCGCCAAACGAATTCATACCAATAAAAATATCTTTTTCACCTAAATATTTCGGCCACACTCCCTCGCAAGCTGCCTCAATCACCACACGTAACCCTTTTCCTAAAACTTGCTCTTGGTATTCCCTAGGTTGTCTGCCAAACAAATCCAAGCAAGGCATAGAAACCACACGTGCAGGTATATTCAAGTCAGACAAAGCATTAAAGGCATCAACCGCTACAGAAACCTCAGAACCGGTCGCAATTAAAGTTACAAGCGCCCCAGTTTTTTCAATTAACACGTAACCACCTTTAGCACAGGCATTTTCAAAGTGATTATTGCGACTATCACTAAGGTACGGTAAATTTTGCCTACTTAACACCATTACCGATGGTGTTTTACGGTTTTTCAAAGCCAACTGCCAGCATTCTGCAACTTCCACAGCGTCCATTGGCCTAAAAGTTAACACATTAGGAATGCACCGCAAATGTGCCAAATGTTCAATTGGTTGGTGGGTTGGGCCATCTTCACCAAGGCCAATAGAATCGTGGGTAAACACATAAATTACCCCCTGTTGCATAATCGCCGAAAGGCGCAATGCCGGCTTTAGGTAATCCAAAAATTCCAAAAAAGTACCGCCATACGGAATAAAGGCATTTGATAAGCTAATACCGTTCATCATTGCAGCCATCGCATGCTCGCGCACCCCATAGTGAATATAATTACCTGCGTAATTATCTGAAGTAATTGGAACTTGGCTTGTCGTTTTCGTATTATTAGACCCAGTCAAATCAGCCGAACCACCAATAAGCGCTGTCAATGGGGTAATTTCTTCCAACACCTGCTGGGAAAGCACTCTAGTTGCCAAAGATGGCTTAGTTTCACGTACTTTTTCTTTATAACTATCAATAGCCTTGGTAATCTCAACCCTTGGTTGCTGCAACTCAACCTTAGTTTCATCTGGAGTGTCTTTTTGCCATTGGTCATAAACTGCCAAATTTTTTACACCAATTGCACGCCAAGCCTTTAAAATAGGTTCAGGAACTTCAAATGGTCCGTAGGGCCAGTTTAAAGCAATACGTGTCGCTTTAATTTCCTCCACGCCAAGCGGAGCCCCATGCACCCCACTTGTGTTAGCCTTATGAGGAGATCCATAACCAATTGTTGTTTTACAAGCAATCAAGCTTGGTTTGTTTGATTGTTTAGCACGAACAATCGCTGCATCAACAGCCACATGATCATGCCCATCAACTCTTTCACTATGCCAGTTATATGACTCAAAGCGTTTAAGCGTATTATCTGAAAATGCTAGGTCCGTTTTGCCATCAATACTAATGCCATTATCATCATAAAAAACAATCAATTTACTTAATTTTAAATGCCCTGCTATAGATGCCGCCTCATGGCTAAGCCCTTCCATCATATCGCCATCACTGGCCATAACGTAAGTGTAATGATCAATTACACTTTCATAACGAGCATTCAGCATTCTCTCAGCCAAAGCTACGCCAACGGCCGTTGCAATCCCTTGCCCCAATGGCCCTGTAGTAGTTTCTACCCCATGCAAATGGCCATATTCAGGGTGCCCTGGAGTTTTTGAATTAAACTGCCTGAAATTTTTAATTTGCTCAAGTGTCGCTTCTTCATAACCGGTTAAATACAACAGGCTATACAGCAGCATTGAACCGTGCCCCGCAGAAAGAATGAATCTATCCCTATTTGGCCATGCCGCATCATTTGGGTTAAACACCAAATGGTTTGCAAACAAAACTGTGGCCACATCTGCCATTCCCATGGGCATACCAGGATGCCCTGAATTAGCCTTTTCAACCGCATCAATACTTAAAAAACGAATAGCATTGGAAAGTTTAGAAAAAATTGGCATTTAATAAAATTTCACTAAATTTGCCCCATTATGCCTTAGTTTACAGGCAAGGCCAAGAACTGTTTAGCGTGCATTCACCAACTAAAAAAATCTCATTTTCACATGAACCAAAACAACTTCTTGCACTTTTAAAAACATATATCAGTAATTTTTTAACTAAAAATTAACTTATTACCATCATAATTAAACTATTACGTTACATCACCAAATCATTAATGAGGGTAAATTATGAAAATTTCCAAAAATTTAAAATTTTATTACGCATTTATCGCTACAGCTTTATGTCTTTCCACGACACAATTACATTCAATGAATATTATCGAGGAAATATCATATCCCAGACCTCGTGTTATTTTAGGGTGCAGCGGAGGGGGCCTCAGAGGTTACGTTTCTGCACGTATACTGGAAGAGCTAGAAAAAGCTGTTGGTTCACCAGAAAACCCAGTTCATATTCACCAAATAATTAGCGGCTCAATTGGTGACTCAACAGGTGCAATAATCTCTGCAGAAATGGCTTTAGACCCATCAGCTTTTAAAGATAATACTTCAAGATCAGAAACAGAATCAGTCCCACAACGAGTAGCTAAATTGTATGTGCAAAAGGGACCATCTATTTTTAGCAGTCAACAACCCTGTGCACTTCTAGATTGGCTTCAAAAAACTTCATTTGGCTCATTTTTCACCTCAATCAAAAATGTATTCTATCCAAAGTATGATGGTATTAACTTACGCAAAATTTTAGAAGAAGAAGTAAAAGATCTTTCACTTTTAGATACCCGATTCGCACCTCAAGGAAAGAATTACATGACTAGTAGCAGAATTATTCCTAAAAGAATTGAGTTAGCCCTATTAACCTGTGATATGCGAACAGGAACCACATACGAATTTAACAGCGAAAAAATACGAAGGGGCGAACAACCAAACTTTTTATTGAAGGATGCTCTTTACGCTGCCTCTGCCCAAGCAACCACTTTTCCAACTGCCCACATTCACCCTATTGGACCAGACAAAAAATATAACATGTCTCAGGCTCTTGACCTTATAGGCGAAGGCCCACTTGATAATCCAATCTTCCCTGCTCTTCAAATGGGATTACGACAATTAAAGGAACGTGGCATTGATCCTATGAAAGAACTTCTTAATCATTACCATGAATACAAAAATGGCAGTAGACCACCCCTTCTTAGAATTGTTCATATAGGTACAGGACACCATACTACCCGTATGTTACCTCCAGAACAATTTCACCAAGGAGGAATTTTGAAGATTATGCCGAATCTCCTTACAACTCTTTTGGAAAACCAAAACGCAAATGCAAGTCAAACAGTGCAATTATTTGCCGAGTATCTACCATTTGTATCTTTCTATAATTTAGAGGGAGAAACCAGCATTTCATCTTTGGTAGATGATCAACCAACACCAGAAGCATTTAAGGAACTTGAACGTGTAGCTATAAGCGTTACCCAAACTCCTGATTTTATTAATCTATCTAAATCTCTTAAAAAAGACATGCAATAGATTCTTAAAAAAATAAATATTAATAAAAGTTACCCCTTGATTTCGCAAGGGGTAAACTAAAGTACATATCTAAAGGAACATAACCACAACTGAAACTCAATGAAATCTATCACTAATTTAACAAAAACCATGGGCATTTTTAACTTTGTGATTTAATCAATTCATGATTCATCAAATATGAAAGGTTTTTATGCCAATTAATTTTTCTCACCCTAGGTGCTCTTCGCTCCATATTCGGTGCTTATAATCCTATTACAGATTAGGCCCCTCCTTTATTTGGGTACACATCTTTTTTGGAGCACGTCTAACCCAGCTAAACCCAGTGGCAAGCATAGATTATACTGACCCCCATAGTCAAGAACACTAAGCAGCTTTTCTTGAGGAGAGATTCATCGGTTTGTTTACTTTTTTCTGTTGCTGCTTAATTTCTTTTTTTTCTTTAACTATTAAAATATTTGTGGTGGTTGGGCCTTGTGGATTTCGTGG
>CANMNU010000093.1 GCA_947499175.1 Alphaproteobacteria bacterium | reverse complement strand
AAGGGTGATTTTGAAGAAGACTCCGTACAGCAAGAATTGGCTGCATATATGGTAGAGGCTGATGTCATTGTTTCTGATATGGCAGCCGCAGCTTGTGGTATTCCAGCAGTTGATCATTTGCGCATAGGTAATTTGCTAGAAGCTTCAATTAATTTCTCTGCTAAACATTTGGCAAAAGGTGGGACTTTTGTTGCTAAGGTTTTAATGGGAGGTACTGAAGCTGAGCTTTTGCGGCTGCTTAAAACTCATTTTACTCAAGTGCACCACTTTAAGCCAGACTCTAGCCGTAAGGATTCTGCTGAAATGTATGTTGTTGCCAAAGGCTTTAAGGGGGGGGGTCAAAGGGTATGGCAATGGTAAGCAATCTCCAAAAGTAATGTGTCTTAAAATATAGAATATCAAAAAAAGTAAAAAATTTTATGGTATTTTACTTGCAATTTAATCAAGATTTGTTAAACTGAAAAAAGTAAATGGGAAAATTAACTTAATTTTAACGTTTACTGAATGGTTAAGCTAAGTTAATAGATTTTTCATAAATATCTCCGAACTACAACAAAACCCCTTAGAAAACTAAGGGGTTTTGTTGTTATATCCTGTTTTAAAAAGATTTTTATAGCAGTCTAACATTGAATTAATCTTTATATTATGCTAGTAAGTACTACTATCTTATAAGTTTGCTATTGATGAAATCTCCAAAATCAACTCAAAGTATTTATGCAATTTCTCCTTATGTTGGTGGTGATGTTACCCCTACTGGGTTTGTTCGCCGCGTAGTATTAGCTTCAAATGAAAACCCTTATGGTCCATCAGAAGCTGTAAAACAAGTGGTGCGTGATTACACAAATATTATTCACTGTTACCCAAGTGGCGCTGCTAATAATCTGCGCCAAGCAATTGCAAAGTCACATGATATAGATTCTGACTGGCTTGTAACTGGTAACGGTTCAGAAGATATTTTACATATGCTTGCTCGCACCTTTGCAGGACCTGGTGATGAGGTTTTGATTCCTCAGCATGGTTTTGGGGTTTATAAAATTGCTACTTTAGCAGTTGGTGCAACGCCTATTATTGTTCCAAGGGTTAACTTTAAGCTAACTGTTGATGCAATTATGGCAAGAGTAACTGAACGCACAAAAATATTTTATCTTGATCATCCAGGTAATCCTATCGCGCACTATCTTACCAATAGCGAAATAGACGAATTATTAGAACGTATGCCAAATAATGTATTGGTTGTGTTCGATTCTGCATATGCTGAATACATGGAAAATGCTGACTATCATCCTGGCACTAAGTGGGTGCAAAAATACCCCAATGTGGTTATGGCGCGGAGTTTTTCCAAAGCTTATGGTATGGCAAATTTGCGTTTGGGTTGGCTTTACGCACAACCTGCAATAGTTGATCCAATTCAACGTATTCGTCCACCATTTAACACAACTGGAATTTCTCAAGCAGCAGGAATTGCTGCATTAAATGACCAGTCTTGGATTCGTCAATGCGTAGCTTTGAACCAGGAAATTTTAGTTAAATTTATAGTAAATATGGAGGAATTAAAAATTCCAATCTTGTCGTTTTCCTCTAATTTTGTAATGGCTAAGTTTGAAGATGCCACCAAGGTTTATCGCTATTTGGGAGAAAAAGGTTTGGTGGTTCGTCCTATGGGAGCTTATGATTTGCCAAACTATTTGCGAATTACCATTGGTAAGGCTGAAGAAATGAACGAGCTTGTAAATGTGCTTAAATCATGCCCAATTCGATAGATTATTACCTAACCAATTTACAAACACTTGCTTGTATTGGCACGCGCCGGGATAAGTTTTACAAAAAATTGGTGGGGGAACGCTTTGTTGATTTACTTTGGCATCTACCAAGTCAACTTTGCTTTCGTCACCGTATTGAACACATTAAGGATGCCCTAGAAAACTCTTTGGTAACCCTGGAGGTAACTGTTGAGTTGCACCAGCCAAGTTTGCGCAAACGTGCCCCATATCGTATCTATCTGCGTGATAACAAAGGCCAGCAATTTGAATTAGTCTTTTTTAATGCTTATGCAAGCTTTTTACAAAAATCAGCCCCAGAAGGTAGAAAAATTGCCGTTAGCGGGCAATTAAAAAAAGAAAACAATCGTGATGGTGTGCGATTTCAAATGACACATCCTGATTTTATGGGCCCCATTGATGAAATTAGCAAATGGGTAGGAGCTGAGCGCATTTATGGTCTAACCGCGGGTCTTACACGTGGAATTGTTGCTAGTGCAATTGACCAGGTTTTAGAAAATGCTATTGAGCTTGATGAATGGATTCCTGATTCTAAGTACCCAAGTTTTCTTCAGGCTTTGAAAATGGCACATCGTCCGCAAAATTACGATAATTTGGCAGTTACTGATATTGCACGGGAACGTTTGATTTTTGATGAATTTATTGCTTATCACCTAGGTCTAGCTCTAAGTAACCGTCGCCAAAAATTTGTAATTCAAAAATTTGCAGCTATATATAATTTGGCAAATCAGCTTGAAAACTCTTTGCCATTTAAATTAACCGCGGCCCAAAAAAATGCAATTGCTGAAATTCGCTGTGATATGCAAAGTGGTGAACAAATGGTTCGCTTGTTGCAAGGTGATGTTGGTAGCGGTAAAACATTGGTGGCCGTTATGGCTGCATGCGATATGGCTGATAATAACTTGCAAACGGCAATCTTGGTGCCAACCGAAATTTTATCGCGCCAGCACTACAGTAGCATTGGCAAAATTATAGAACCATTAGGTCTTGAAGTAGCGCTGTTAACTGGCCGTGAAAAAGGCAAAACCCGTGAAAAAGTTATTGAAAAAATTGCATCAGGTGTTGCTAAAGTAATCATTGGAACCCATGCGCTTTTGGAAGACTCAGTTATCTTCAATAATTTAGGCTTTGTTGTGATTGATGAACAGCATCGGTTCGGTGTAGAGCAACGCCTAAGGTTAAGCCAAAAAGCAAAATCTGCCCATATTCTTTCAATGACAGCGACTCCAATTCCCCGCACATTAGTATTAGCTAACCATGGCGACATGGCGGTTTCTGTTCTAAATGAAAAACCGGCAGGGCGTAAGATTATTCAAACAAAAGTAATTAGCGTTGATCGCCTTGGCGAAGTTGTTGAACAGCTTACTAATGTTATGAATCGCGGTAACCAGGTTTACTGGGTTTGTCCTTTAATTGAAGAGTCTGAAACTAGTGATTATGCTGCGGCAATTGCTCGCTATGATATGCTTAAAGGTGTTTTTGGTGAAAAGGTTGAATTAGTTCACGGCAAAATGAAAGGCCCTGAAAAGGACGCTGCTATGGAACGTTTTTCTAGCGGTGAGGCCACATTACTTGTTTCAACTACAGTTATTGAAGTAGGTGTTGATGTGCCAAAAGCAACAGTTATGGTTATTGAACATGCCCAACGTTTTGGGCTTGCCCAAATGCATCAATTGCGCGGTCGGGTAGGGCGTAACGACATGCAATCTTTCTGTCTTCTGCTTTATGGTCAACCATTAAGCTTTCAAGCCCGCCAAAGGCTTGAAATTATGCGTGATTGCCACGATGGTTTTAAAATAGCCGAACACGACTTGCGTTTACGCGGTGGTGGTGAAATAGTTGGCACCAAGCAAAGTGGTATTCCTAAGTTCCGCCTTAGCGATTTATTGCAAAACGAACCTGATGAAGCCAAAGCTTTGGAGGATCTATTCGCCAAAGCCCACAGCATTGCCATGGAAACATTGAAAGAAGATCCTGATCTGCTGTCACCTAAAGGCATGGCCCTGCGCCAGCTTCTGGTTTTGTTTGAAAAAGATAAAGGCGAACAGTTGCGTAAATCTGGGTAATTCATAAAATTTCCTTTCTAGACTTTTAAAAAAATATTTTAACTTAACTTGTTATTAATATGTTTTGTGTTAACCTTGTTGTACAAAATTAAACGTACGATGGAAAATGACTAAAGTTTTAAAAATTTTCACACTATCCATGTTGGGTATATGCTTTTTAAAGTATGGAATCTATGCATCAGAATTATCTATTATTGACGAAACTGAAGAGTATACGCTTAATCCTATTAAAATAGTTGAAAAGAAAGACTTAAATATTGCTAATGTCCAGGAGTCATCAGAATTGTGCAAGGGGAAAGCATTTAAACAATGGATTAAAGAAAAAAATCAAGAATGGGCGAAAAATCACGAAAATTATCACGATAAGTTAATGGTCTTGGCTCCGTTTGTGTTAGGCGAAGCCGTGATTTTAAATAATATTAATTTGTCATCATCTGAGGTAACCGTTAGCCTTATTGGTGGTTGGTTAATGGCAGATTTTTTTACTGGTGCTACACATTGCTTTTTTGATAACTTTTCAATAAAAAGCAAAGATTATCAATCTTTGTCTGTTTTAGAAGAAGTTGCCTTAAAATTTCAGGGCCACCATTATTTTCCCAATAAAGTCACTGAGTCGTCTTACTGGTCCTTAACACGGACTTCATACCTACTAGTATTACCTGTTTTAGCTTCTGGCTGTCTCTTAAGTTGCTATGATTATGGCGTGGGTGCATCTCTTCTGAGCATAACAGCCCTTATGACAGCGCAATCTCAATATGTCCATGCTTTATCACATGGTAAATATTCTGATCATCGCTTAGTTAAACTTTTACAAGAAACAGGATTGATTCTTTCTCCCAAAGTTCATAATGAGCATCATAAAGATCCTGAACATGCGTCTAGTTACGGTGTAGTTAACGGACATATGAATTGGGTTTTGGATTCATTTATATCTGTGGGGCGTAGTTCTTATAAATTTTTTCGTAATTGGTCTGGTGCAATATTGGTCTGGTGCAATGCCAACAAAAAAAATGAGTTATTAATAATGGAAAGATATAGCTTACCATCAATAAAATGATAAATTTTACACTGGATCACCACGCCCCTACGGGTCTCGTGATGACGGTTTTCTGCGTCTTTGCGAGCAAGGAGCAAGCTTTGCTTGCGCGGCAATCCAAGCCGCAACGTACTCAATTTATAGTTAGTAAGCTATAAAGGTGAGCAGTTGCATAAATCTGGGTAATTTATTTGTTTTTTCACCTTTTAATAACCCTAATTCTGGATTAGATTGTTGAATTTAATGGCAGGTTTGTTTGATTTCAAGGCATAAGCAATAAGTGTTGAAAAGATATGGATAAAGCCATTAATAAACGATCTATGTCGAGTATGAACAATCTGAAAATCTGTTTTTA
>CANMNU010000092.1 GCA_947499175.1 Alphaproteobacteria bacterium | reverse complement strand
TATTAAAAACAGATTTTCAGATTGTTCATACTCGACATAGATCGTTTATTAATGGCTTTATCCATATCTTTTCAACACTTATTGCTTATGCCTTGAAATCAAACAAACCTGCCATTAAATTCAACAATCTAATCCAGAATTAGGGTTATCAGCACGTGGTTATCACAGACTACTAAGGGTTTCACGCACGATTGCTGATTTAGGTGATTCTACCGACATTACCAGCAATCATGTGCTTGAAGCGATTAATTATCGCAAAGTTTAGGTTGTGCTACTCTCCAGGACTTGCTTCAGCAATACCAATCATTGTGTCTGCAACTAATCCTGAATTTTCACGAATAGCTGTAGCAATTTTAATTGCAGCATCAGGATTATCTTTCAAATATTGCCTAGCTGACTCTCGTCCTTGGCCAATACGTGTTGAACCATGGGAATACCAAGACCCAGCTTTGTCAATAACTCCAGCTTTAACTCCTAAGTCAATTAACTCACCAGCTTTAGATATTCCTTCACCGTACATAATATCAAATTCAACAACCTTAAACGGAGGTGCCATTTTGTTTTTAACAACCTTTACGCGGGTTT
Source organism: Alphaproteobacteria bacterium (assembly GCA_947499175.1). GTDB lineage: Bacteria > Pseudomonadota > Alphaproteobacteria > Paracaedibacterales > CAITNM01 > CAITNM01. The sequence goes on along the minus strand of CANMNU010000092.1, from coordinate 4,716 downwards.
GGTTACCAACAATTTGATCACGATCCTTTAAGCTGCTAATACGGCGAATATCAAGACGAACTGATGCATAAAATTTTAAAGCATTACCGCCAGTTGTGGTTTCTGGATTGCCAAACATAATACCAATTTTTTGGCGAATTTGGTTAATGAAAATTACCATGCAATTGGTTTTAGAAATAGAACCTGTCAATTTACGTAAGGCTTGGCTCATTAGGCGTGCTTGTAACCCCATATGGGAATCTCCCATATCGCCCTCAAGCTCAGCCTTTGGAACAAGTGCTGCTACGCTATCAATAACTAAAACATCAAGCGCACCACTGCGCACTAATGTATCGGCAATTTCTAATGCCTGTTCACCGGTGTCTGGCTGAGTAATTAATAGCTCATCAATATTTACACCAAGTTTTTTAGCATACCCAGCATCAAGTGCATGTTCAGCGTCAACAAATCCACACGTTCCACCAGCTTTTTGTGCCTCAGCAATTACATGTAGTGCAAGGGTTGTTTTACCTGAGCTTTCAGGTCCATAAATTTCAACAACACGCCCTCTTGGTAAACCACCAATTCCAAGGGCAATATCTAAGCCTAAAGATCCCGTTGAAACAACATCTGCATCAACAGCGCTTTCGCGCTGGCCAAGGCGCATGACTGAACCTTTACCAAAAGCACGATCGATTTGTGAAAGAGCAGCCTCTAGAGCCTTTGATTTATCTGCGCGTGGTTCCATATTTTTTTGCAACTTTAATTACTTATGACGTCCCTAACCTTAGCAGCCAGGTCTTTTAAGGTAAAGGGTTTGGGTAGAAAATGAATGTTAGTATCATCACCTAAATGTTTACGAAAAGCATCTTCCGTATAGCCTGAGATAAAAATCGTTTTTAAATCAGGAATAAGTTCCCTAACTTTTTTGTTTAATTCTGGACCATCCATTTGTGGCATTACAACATCTGTTACAAGCAAATCAAACTGCGTGCCTTGAATAATAAGTTCTAAAGCATCTTCACCGTTACTTGCTTCAATAACTTTATAGCCCTTTTCACGTAAAGCCCTAGCACTGAACATACGCACGGCATCTTCATCTTCCACTAATAACACTGTTCCTGAACCACTAAGGTCACCATGGTGTATTTCATTTACTATAATTTTTGTATCATTTTCACCTAAATAACGTGGCAAACAAATTCTAAACCTAGTGCCTTTATCCATTTCACTTTCAACAAAAATAAAACCACCTGTTTGCTTAACAATTCCATACACTGTTGAAAGCCCAAGCCCTGTTCCAGCACCAACTTCTTTAGTTGAAAAGAATGGTTCAAAAATATGCTCTAAATTCTCACCAGCAATGCCACTACCTGAATCTATAACTTCAATGATTACGAAATCACCCATTGGCATGGTTTCGTGTCCAACCTGGATCGGTTTTAAATTACTTACGTTTGCAGTTTTTATGGTAAGTTTTCCGCCATCGACCATGGCATCGCGTGAATTTACAGCCAAATTAATAATCACCTGTTCAAATTGGCTAACATCAACTTTAACTGGCCAAATATCGCGGCCATGAATCACATCAAGGTCAATTCTTGCACCAATTAAGCGACGTAATAAGGATGATAGCTCCGCCAAAGCATCAGTTATGTGCACAATTCTTGGTTGCAAAGTTTGCTGACGTGAAAAAGCTAATAATTGACGCACTAAGTTTGCAGCGCGATTAGCGTTTTGTTTTATTTGTGAAACATCTAAATACGAAGGATCATTAGGCATGTATCTTTGCAACAATAAATCACAAAACCCAATCATTGCTGTTAATAAGTTATTAAAGTCATGGGCAATACCACCTGCAAGTTGACCAACTGCTTGCATTTTTTGTGACTGAATGAATTGCTGCTCCAGGCGTTTTTGTTGAGAAATATCCATCAATTGCAACAAATACTCGTCACGATCTTTATCAATTTGGCTAAGGTATGCAATACAATGGGTTTTGCCACCTTGTAAGGCCAATTCAACTGGGCAAAGCACAGGTTCACCTAAACCATCACTAAGTTGGGCCTGTGAATTATGGCTTAAAATATTTAGTAAATTATCATTAGTGTTAACTGCCGCATTTGGCAATGCATTTTCAATTAAACTCTGAAATGCTTGGTTGAAACTAATAATTTTTCCTGATTTGTGAATAATTACCCCCGGAATAGATGCCTTTAAAAAGGTTCCTTCTACCGTGTTATTTTTAGACTCATCAATCATTAAGCCGTCAATTCTACAAATAATTGAAGCCCCCGTTTCTGCAGTTATTAAAGTTGGGGGAAACCAAATAGCTTTAAACGGAGGATAGCGAAATGGCTTAACAGTTATAATTTTAATTTTTGACGATTGACAATCCTCAATTCCATCCATTAAATGTTCAATTCTGCAATTGAGAATTTCTTCACGATTTTGTTTTAACCAACTGCAAAGAGTTTGGTTACAAGCAACCACTTGGCGTGATCGGTTTAAATAAAAAACACCAAATGGGGCATTTTCAATAAATTTTTCAAGATTTGAAATTTCGTTTTGAATATTATCAATTTCAACAAATTGCGATGTTACTTCTTCAAAACCTATAAAAATAGATTTTATTGGAAAGTGTGGTTGATCTTGCGGCAAAACCCTAGCCAATAAAATAATTTGTTTTTCCTTAGCATTTTGCGAATATTTTAATAAAGTTTCCCCCATGTGCAGCTCTTCAATCCAACGCTTAAGCATTGGCCATTGTTCACTCGCTTCAAAACGTTTATCAAATTTTTGCATGAATTCATTTAAGGTTGGGTATAGGTGAGGGTGCGAACTTTTAATAAGCATTCCATCGGTTGAAAAAATAGCATATTCACTAAATTGTTCAATTGCTTGGTGCAAGGTTTGGGATTGGTAAATCAAAAAATTGTTTTTTTGCTGTTTTTCTGCTTCACGAATAAATATTGGCAAATATGCACCCAGTGCCAGAACGCTTAAGAACAGTAAAGTCATTTGAATTGGGTCAGTGGCCAAAAGCAAACTAATACTGCAAGCAATTAAAACTGCAATTAAGAAAACACCTGAAAAATGAAGACGTTGTAGCATTTAAGACTTTGAGCGTATTGAAAGCAATATTGATGTTAAGAATATTACCGCTAAAATTGCAAATGTGGTAGCCGGATGCAGCTGAATATTAAAAACAATTTTAGAACCAACAAATATAAGCACAATACCTAGGGCTGGTTTTAGGTATTTAAATTTTTCAACTGCATTAGCTAAAACAAAATATAATGAGCGTAACCCAAGGATTGCTAATATATTTGAGGTGTAAATTAAAAATGGATCTGTTGTTATTGAAAATACTGCAGGCAGTGAATCAACTGCAAAAATAATGTCAGAAATTTCAATTAAAATTAATGCGTATAAAAGTGGGGTAGCGCTCCATTTACCCTTTGTCTTTATAAAAAATTTATTACCATCAAATTTTGCAGTAATTGGGATAATTTTTTTGCAATATTTCCAAATAAGTCCTTCCGTAAAAGAGCTTTCTGTTTCTTTAATCATGAAAATTTTAGCGCCAGTAAAAATTAAAAAGATTCCAAAAACAGTTAGTAACCAATGAAATTTTAGTAATAATTCTATGCCTAAAAATATCATCAACCCCCCTAAGCACTAAGGCGCTAACAATACCGATAAACAGCACCTTATGTTGGTGCTTAATTGGCACGTTAAGGGTTTTGAATATCACTGAAAACACCATAACGTTATCAATACTTAAAAATTTTTCAATTTTATAGCTGGTGATATATTGAAAGAAAGCTGGGGCACCTAAGTAAAAATAAATCCAGCCACCAAAGGCAAGTGAAACAAGAATCCAAAAAACCGTGAACTGCAATGCTTGCTTGGAAGTGGGGGGCTGATTGTGACGGCTTAAAAAGCCTAAATCAAAGGCCAAAAACAAAATAATGAATGTATTAAAAATAATCCAGCTGAGGTTTGAAACCATGAGTATATTAATTTTACCACTGCCTAAAATTCTAACTTAATTTTCTTTCAGATGATATCTGCCATTGCAGCAAATTTTATGTAATGGTATAACCAGTAACAATGGTTGCATAGCTCAGCGGTAGAGCACTACATTGACATTGTAGGGGTCACAGGTTCAATCCCTGTTGCGACCACCATTTTTAAAAATTTATGCGCCGTATTTTTGTAATTTTAATATTTTCAGTCACTTTTGCTTTATGCTTTATTTTGTATGGGCCAGATGGACTGTTACAACCAATTGGTTCAATTGAAAACAGAACAATAATTATTGAAAAAGGTGAGGGCCTTTCTAAAATTGCCACCAAATTTACTGATTTAAAAATTATTCATCAAAAAATTACTTTCATTGCTGGCGCTTTATTTTTGAAGTTACAAAAAATGCCATTAAAGCATGGTGAGTACTTAATTGAACACAATCTATCTTTGTGGCAAATGTTGCAAAAAATTTCCAAAGGTGAGGTGGTAATTCATTATTTGACAATTCCTGAAGGTCTTACGGTTCATGAGGTTTCTAAAAAAATTGAAGACATTACAATTTTAACCGGAACGATTGAAAAACTGCCATTAGAGGGAACATTGCTTCCGCAAACTTACGATTATCGCCATGGTGATTCTAAATGGCATTTAATGCAACGCATGGAAAAAGCAATGGTGAAAGTTAAAAATTTAACTTGGGATCAC
>CANMNU010000091.1 GCA_947499175.1 Alphaproteobacteria bacterium | reverse complement strand
GTATTAAAAACAGATTTTCAGATTGTTCATACTCGACATAGATCGTTTATTAATGGCTTTATCCATATCTTTTCAACACTTATTGCTTATGCCTTGAAATCAAACAAACCTGCCATTAAATTCAACAATCTAATCCAGAATTAGGGTTTGAAGGTAGATTTGAAGTTGCCATTAATTTTTTAATAGTAGGGTTTTCTGAACTATAAAATTGTAATTTTTGCAATTTTAATTGTTCGTAGCTTTTACGTCCTACATCAGGAATCAGGTTGTATGCGCGGCGAACTGATTTTAGAGTTAAATCCTCTAGAAGTTTTGTTGCAGAATTAGCTTCGTTTGAGAATGCGATTCCACTGATAAGTAATAATAAAAAATTTTTAAAATATTTTTTAGGCATGATAACTCCAACAACAGGGTGAATACTATTGTAGATTGCCTAAAAAATGTTAATAATTAGCTAACGAGTTTTACAGAGGTGGCGCCACCTCTGATATAGATTTATTGGTTGCCTTGGGTTTTTGTCTTTGCAACAGCCACCATAGCAGGTCTTAGCAAACGTTCGTGAATTTTGTAGCCATCTTGCATTACCTGAACTATTGTTCCTGGTGTGTGTTCATCGGTCTCTTGTTCGAAAACAGCTTGATGTGAATGTGGGTCAAACTGCTGACCTTTTGCTTCAATACGTTGAATTCCGTGGCGTCCAAAAATGCTGGTTAGATCCTTTAGAATAAGATCTACCCCAGAAAATAACGCCTCTGAAAGCTCAGCTGCATTTTCTGATTTATTATCAAGCACTCTTTGTAAATTATCGGCTACGCTAATTATATCACGAGCTAGATTTGTCACGCCATATTTTAGGGCATCCTCCTTATCTTTTTGTCCGCGACGGCGAGTGTTTTCGTTTTCAGCTAAAGCGCGTAGTAATTGGTCTTTTAATGTAATTATTTGCTGTTCAGTTTCTGATATTACTTCTTCTTGATTTTCAATATTTTCTGTTGGTGTTTGAATTTCTTGTTCTTTTACTTCTTGTGTATCCATAATTTTACCCTAACTTAATAATTGACTAACTAACTTTGCTGTGTAATCAACCAACGGAATAATCTTGCCATAGTTCATACGAGCAGGCCCAACTACCCCGATTGCTCCAATTACTTGTCGTTGCCCGTTTGTGTATGGAGATACTACCATGGAGCACCCTGACAGAGAAAACAAATTATTTTCAGCACCAATAAAAATTTGTACTCCATCAGCTTGAATTGATGCATTAAGTAATTTACGTAAACTTTCTTGGGTGTCGATAACATCAAATAGGCCACGAATTTTTTCTAAATCATTCATTTCTTGGACGTTTTGTAATAAATTATTTTGTCCACGAATAATCAAAGATCCATTATCTTTATCGCCACTCCATACACCTAGGCCAGCTTCAATAACTCTTTGGGTAAGCAAATCAACTTCTTGCTTATTTTTATTCATTTGTGAATGTACCCGTTGTAATACCTCTTGCAAGGTAGCGCCATCAAAATTGGCATTAACGTAATTGGTTGCTTGATTTAGGGTTGAAATATCTATTCCTTCAGGCATTTCAATAATGCGGTTTTCAACCATACCATCTTGGCTAATAAGGACCACTAGGGTGCGTTGGTTACCTAAATGCACAAATTCAATGTGGCGTAATGATGCCTGAGATTTTGGTGCCATTACAATGCCGGCACACATGCTTAAACCTGAAAGCATGCCTGTTGCTTGTTGCAAAATATCCTCAACACTTTTGCCTGCTGTTTTACAACGATTTTCAATTTCAACTCTGTCTGATTCATTGATATCACCGACTTCCAAGAGGCCATGTACAAAAAGCTTTAGGCCTTCTGCAGTTGGTAGTCGTCCGGCTGATGTATGTGGGGCATACAGTAGTCCAGCTTCTTCCAAATCAGCCATAACATTGCGGATTGTTGCGGGCGACAAGGGGGTTTTAATTCTTTTTGAAAGGGTACGGGAACCTACAGGTTCACCAGTTTCCACATAGGTATCGACAAGTTCGCGAAAAATTTCTAAAGAACGTTTACTTAAATCAGATACTGACATATCTTGCTAACATTCTGCTATTTTGCCCATTAAAATAAATCTACCATTTAAAATGATTCTAATATAGTTTTAAGTAAAAGCTAGTGAGTTTTTGCAAGTTAGCTAAACTAACGAAATGGGGGAAATCATGGAACCACTAAGCACAGAAATACTTGTAATTTTAATTGCGGTTGCTACTTATTTTTTATCGGCCATTCCCTTTGGCTTGGTTTTTTCTAAAATGGCCGGTTTGGGTGATATTAGATGTATAGGTTCTGGCAACATTGGTGCGACTAATGTATTGCGTACTGGTAATAAAAAAATTGCGGCTTTGACGCTACTTTTTGATACCCTAAAGGGTGCCGTGGCGGTTTTAGTGAGCCACCATTTTACTCCTGGACATGAATATGCAATTGGATTTTTGGCAATTTTTGCGCATATTTTTCCAATTTATTTGAAATTCAAAGGGGGGAAGGGGGTTGCAACTACTCTTGGGGTCTATTTTGCTTGGAATCCAGTGTTGGGGCTTGCTGTGTTAGGTACTTGGATAATTAGTGCTAAGCTTTTTAAAATTTCATCATTATCAGCCCTAGTGGCGGCTACTTTGGCGCCTTTGTTTGCTTATTTTTTAAAGGTTGATCCGGCGGTAATTCCATTTGCGGCTTTGATTTCGGCTACATTATTTTGTACGCACCGTGATAATATTCGAAGAATTTTAAGCAAGAAAGAATCTGTTATTTCGTAAAAATTGATTTGATGGGTATGTGGGTAAGTTGAAAACTTACCCATGGGATTGCGTTATTTTTTAGCTAGATATAATAAATCTTCTGCAAAGTACAATGAGGATTTTTTAGGTTCTATAGATAAATTTTTATCAACAATAGATTTCATAAAAAAACGAGAATAAATAGTAATATTTTCAAAAATTTTACCAACTACTTTGTTGCAATTGTTATTGTTAAAGTTCTTAATGTAGAGAGCTTCTTTATCTAGATCTCCAAAGGACTTTGGTGCCTTTGTTGAATAATAGTCTGCCGGTAACGTTGGTGATTGTAGGACGGCTGCTAAATCAGAGGAAAGAGCATGGGAATCAGCAGAAATTACTTTGCGAGGATAATCTTCTAAAGTAATATTTGGCATTTCACGCTTTTTGGGATTCTTTAAAGATGGAAGTAATTTGTTTAATACATCTCTTATTTCACATTCATTGCCCCTGATAATAACATCATTAGAATTTGGGTTTTTTTGATGTCCACAACAGTCAAATTTCGCAGGTTTTAAGGCTAAATCAATCGTTTTTGAACTACTGGCATTTTTGTTCAAAGAAGATGCCTTAAGTCCGAAATTTAACAAACCATATACATATAGTTCAATACCAGAATGTGCTTTACCTGAAAGCATACCATACCCTTCTGCTACGCTGCTTATTCCTATTTTGTATAAAATTCCAGCAAAAGCTAATTTTGCTGTACTTGCGCCTGGCATTATAGTGGTGTGATATGGTTGGCAGAGGTCTTGTACATAGTGCATTCCCCACCCTAAGAAGCGCCATCCCCAATAGTCATGATTATTTTGGAATGCAAAAGCAGAAAGAGTAGTAAATTGCTTTATTCTGTACTCTATGTAGCTTTGCATAAACGATGACCCCACCTTGTTCATTAACCAAGATTCATGAAAAAATCCCAAATGAAACTGAGTTTTTGTTAGGTAATCGGGGCCTGGGGCGCTAAAAGGCTGCATTCCAAAGCCATATTTATCAGAATCAGTTGGTGATTTTTGCCAAAGATTGAGATCTTGTGAATAATCAGGTTCATCACAAGCTGTGCAAAGCACATCAAACGCAGGTATTTGAGCAAAATTAGGAAGATCTTCTACTTTATCGTCGTAGTATACTCCCACATCAAGATTTTGTAGAGAAACCTCGCTGAATTCTTTATATTCAGGAAGTTTATCAATTTTTTGCAAGAAACTTCGTACATATGGATCACCAGTTACGGAAGAATTTACACGTATGGCATCAATAAAGCCAGATTTTGTTAAAGTTGCTGAATTAAAGGGTAACTTTAATTTATTTGGTAAAGGGCGATAACCAGGTATTTTACTTTTTGAGTAGTTTTCTATTACTTCAAAGCATTTTTGTAAATTCAAATACTGTGTAGGATCTTTGGAAACAGATTCCAAAAATTTATCCAGAGATTCTACAGTGACTGGTTTTCTTAACGCACTAGATTCATCATTGTTTCTTTCTTCCGAAAATACATAATAGGAAAGTAAAGCGTGGTCTCTAAAAGCGAAAGCATCACTAGCAAAAGAAAATCCTGCAATAATGGCAACTATATAACGTATTGTTTTCATTGAAAACTCCTAATTAAAAATTGATTACCTTACCATTATTGCTAAAAATAGTTAATTTATTGTTAATATTAAAAATATTTAGACACCTTGTGGTAATTTACATAGTTTTAAGGAGAGTGCAATTACTCTTGGGATAGATACCGCAATAAAAAATAATTTGATTATGTAAAAATGGATTCCCGGACTGCGGCGCACTACATGCGCCTTGCAAGGCAATGACGTGCTTTAAAATCGAATAATCAAATCATGAATATTTTTTGCTTGTTGTAATAGGGGGAGGGGGAGTGGTTGTGAAAAATAAATGATTGTTAAAGGTGGGTACTTCATTGAAGTGGTCGGGACGAGAGGATTTGAACCTCCGGCATCCAGTACCCAAAACTGGCGCGCTACCAGGCTGCGCTACGTCCCGAACTTTCTACAATGTATATGAAAAATTGATATTTGCCAAGGGGGGATGCTAAAAATAATTTTTCTAAAATCTATATGCAAATTTAATTTATTCAATATAGTCATGTCATCCAACGCTAAAAATACAAAATAGCGATGCAATTTATTAATCATTTATTAATAAGTTGCTGACAATATACATATAGTAACGTTTTTTATATTTAGTAGGATATATGAGTATAAAACCAATTTTTCTGGGCTATGCACTATCTTTTGGTGCTTTTGCCTGTAGTATTCATGCGGTAGATAAAAACAAAGAAGAAGTTTTTGACGTAACTTCTTGCCGAGAAACCGTAGTTGAACAACTATTATCTATCGTCCCCCCCCCCCTATCAGATAAATCATTATCAAGCAAGTGGCTTGAGTTTCCAGAACATTGGAATTTATGCAAGCCTGCAAAAATAGAAGAGCCACAAATTATAGCTGGAGTCTTAGAACC
>CANMNU010000090.1 GCA_947499175.1 Alphaproteobacteria bacterium | reverse complement strand
ACAGAATTCACACCAAACAGCCGAAGAAAAACCTTGGGATGGGTGACGATTTTTGTGTATCTTAGGCTCATGAGGGAACTACCTTGGTCGGTTTTCCCTCAAAACTCTCACTATTTTACCTAAAATGCAACTTACGCAGCAGCTCTAATTGATAAACTTAAAAAACTGTAGTGAACATATTTGGGAATAGCAAATCCCATCAAACCCATTTGCTTTCTTAAATATGTGAGTTCTGGCTCTGATAGGCTTTGTAAAATAATGGGTGTATTTATATTACAGAGAATTTGCGCCAAAAACGATAAACCCTCTATTTCTTCAGGATAATACAAAAGACCTTTCAAAGATTTTGACAATTTTACTAAATGAGCAGCTGCTATTTTTACATCTTGTTGCGTTCTTATGGGTTGACGTAGAACCGAAGCAATTTCCAACACAAAAACCAAATAGTCATTTTGACTTGGATCGGTTACAGACAGGTAAGGGCCGAGGTTTGAGGAAAACAAATCCCCTAGGGTGGGGCGTCGCTCTGGTAAAAGGGGGCATTCATTTTCCAAGAACCGTAAACATTCTTTTATATCTTTTCTGTTTGAAAAGGAATGAAGAAGCTGGTTCTGACGCTGACAATTATCACGATATTCCTGGTCTGGAGAAGAAGCACTTTTTGATCGAAACTCTGCTGACTTTTCTAGATCAGCCTTAGCTTGCTTAGGGCGATGCGTAACAAAGTCGTAAATCATTTCGTAAATTTGATGTCTTAATTGATCAAGAGTCAAATTATGCTCTTGTTGCCAATTAGCAGATTGAAGATATTCCCCAATTTGCTTTATGGATTGAATAATTATTTCTAAATAATTTTTTTCCTTTGGACTTAAGTGAACTGCAGCTTTTTCTGGTAAGCCTAAACGCTTTTTATAAATCCTTAGTCTTCTTTTAAGATCGGGATCACTCCAAACCGCTGCGTCATTTTGTACACGCGCGCGCCATTCAAGTCGCGCTATTTCTTGTATTTCTTGCACCAACTTTTCAGGAGATTTAAGAGGGCGCCATATTACCAATGCGTGTGATTGAGTCAGTCCATCAGCTTGTTCATACGCTTGTCCTAATGTTGGAAAAATCAAATTAATAAAAAGAAGATGGCCTATGGTTATTTCTGTTAAGTTCCAAAAAGATTTTGTTAATCTTGATTGTGTCATATCTTTTCTCTATTTTTTGTTATGCGTTTTTGTTAGCGCCAATAAGTAAGGAAAAAATTTAGGTTATTCTCTCCTAAAAATCTACTTGGGTAAAACGTATAAGGAAAATTTACTTAGATCTTTTATAATGCTTCTGTCTCAATTAAATGTGTATAAAACTTTTATTGAGGATACATTGTAAGTTGTGAAGCGTGTTATGCAAGGTAATTAAGAGGGCAGATAGAACCCCATTCATGAAAGCCGACTTCGACGGGCCTACCGTCACCTTCTGTAAAGCTTGTCTAAAACGTCATGTCATTTTGTTTAACCTTTCTGTTTTAAGTCTGCGGCACAAGGAATTTTCTACGGTTAAAGGCTGAAAGGCCAAGTTGGTCAATTTACAAACCATCTAAATATTTTTGCAATTCTATAATACCTACATGACGAACTTTAGGAGCAAGCGCAAAGTTACCGGAATGGGGGGTTACGATGGCAATTTCCGCAAGATCCAAGGCATTCAGAGCTTCCTTCATTGAAGTTGTCACTTTAGGTGAGTCAGTCATCTTTATTTCGATACCAATTCTTTTGTTATTAATCACGGCTAGAAAATCAATTTCTGCAACATTGTGCACACCCCAGAAATAACCTTCAACAAGATCATTGACGAGGGCAAAAATTGTTTCAATCGCAAAACCTTCGAAAGAAGATCCACATTTTGGGTGGTTATCAATATCATCCCTTTCGACATACAATAGCCTGTGCAATAATCCTGAATCACGAATGTAGATTTTTGGCGTTTTTACTTCTCTTTTCTTTTGATTGCTGTGCCACGGTTTAAGCAGTCGAATCATGAAAGTACCATCAAGGGCTAAAACATATTTTTTAATTGTTCGTTGATCAATCCCTAAAGAAGTGGCTAATTCCGCATAATTTAAGGTTTGCCCGTGGTAATGGGCAAGCATTCTCCAGAGCTTTGCAACAATAGCAGGATTTAAGGCAAATCCAAGTGAGGCAAGGTCTCGTTCTAAAAATGTCTTAATGTACTCATCGCGCCATCTTTTAGATAAAGAGTCGTTTGATGCTAGATAAGATTTTGGGAATCCCCCGCGTTTCCATAGCAATTTCCAATCAGGGACTTCAGCAATTGTAAAAGGAGTAACCTGATGATAGCCTATCCTCCCTGCTAGGGTTTGAGAAGATTGCTCTATAAGGTCACGGGAAGCGCTGCCGGTAATAAGAAACCTCTTGTTGGGATCTTCGTCCACAAGCACGCGTATGGCTGAGAATAGATCTGGGCGTAACTGCACTTCATCAATAATAATTAGGCCCGTTAAATTTCCGAGGGTGTAAAGAGGATTTTCAAGGCGGCTCAAGTGAATCGCATTTTCACAGTCAAAATAATGATAATTGTTTGTGCTGGCAATTGTTTTAACCAAGGTAGTTTTGCCGCATTGACGCGGGCCAAGCAGGGCGCACACCTGATGAATATCAAATTCAGACTCAACTAATTTGATTAAATTTGGCCTATCGATAAACATAATTACCTCCATAATATGACGAAATTGTGACATGACTATGTGATAATATCAATGAAGTTCTGTTTTTACTTCCACAAATTGCCTGCCCATAGATTTTCTAAAAATTCTTGAACTGGCCATACAGTCACTGTTTTGTCATCAATCGTCATCGTTCTCTTTCTTGTTTCTAATGAAATGACATGCAGGGATGCCCCGTGATCTTGACCAAAAATCAACAGTCCTTGGAGGTGAGGTTTTTTAATGGGTTGGGATATTTTTACTTCAAAAGCCATATCTTGCACGATGAAGTCAACTTCGTATCCTTCTTTGGTGCGCCAATAGGTGATATCATCCCGTTTGTTGGTCAGCAGTTTGTAGGCCATTAATTCCAGAAATATATAATGCTCAAATGCCTTTCCGGCTTCTGGGCCTTTCATCTCTTTGAACATAAAACGTCTTAAGTAAGAGGCTATGCCTGTGTCAAATAAGTAAAATTTCGGAGTTTCCTGAATTGTTTGGCGTTTAGAACGAACACGGTAGGGATGTAAAAAATACCCTAAATACTTAAAGTCTTCTAAGAATTGCAAAATGCGGATGTAGTGTCTGCGTCCTTCTTTCCCCTCTTTTCTGTACAAAATGTCATGGACCTTTTGAAAGATTGGGGGTAAGTTCCAACCCTTCAAAGGAGCTGCCTGCACGAAGGCTCCTGTCTTGCGCTCCAACAATTTTAAATAGTGCAACGGATTGAAAATAACTTCTTCTTGGCCGTAATGACGGGGATGCTCGGCAATGACTTTGTCTTCATAAGAAATCACAACCCGATCGACAAACCCTTTAACCCAAACCTTTTGTTGGCCTACGGTGGTGGGAACAGAATAATCATTATTTTGAAATCGGACGAGACCTTGAGAGGTGACTCTTCCTGATTGCACACGACAACCTTCATAAGCTACGGTGGGTAACGGCAAGAAGGATTCTTTCGTCATACGGTCAGCTATGGTTTTTTCATGTCCCCGCACAACCGTTAATTGACGTTTCTTGCAACACGCTGCCAAATGCTGATTTAAAGCCTCAAAACTTTCAAAGTTTGGCAGCGGTACCATGAAATTCCGACGGGCAAAGCCAACCAGATTCTCAACGCCTCCCTTCTCATTTCCACGAGCAACGGTGGCAAAGGCTTCTTCAAACAAAAAATGGGACCGAAGCCCTATAAACCCAGCGGTTTGTTCGCGGCATCCATCCTTCAATATCTTCTTCACCGCAATTGTCGTGTTGTCATACAAAATTCTTTTAGGTACACCCCCAAAAAAGAGAAAGGCTGATTGATGACCATCCACAAAAGCTTCCGTATTCTCAGCAGGATAAGCCTTTGTGAACACGGCATCACTAAAAGGAAGTTGCATCACTAAAAAATGGGCTTTGAGGATATCTCCCTTAATCTTGACCTGGGCTTCACCAAAATCCGCTTGGGCCATTCCAGGATCGTGACTGAGAGGAACAAACATCTCCGCGATTTTAACCGTTTCTTGGCTACATAGCTCCGGACAGTGGTATAACAGCCCGTAAAATCTCGTTCTTCCTTAAGACGATCGTAAATTCGTTAGATGGTGTGTTTTTGTTTACGGTGAACCAACTTGTCGGATTCTAAAATCTCATCAATCCAAACCCTGTGGTCACTGAGCTTCCTACCCTGAGGAGGCTTAGTTCTTTCATACCCAGGGGGTACTGAATGCTTCAACATTTTTTGAACTGTCCGCCGATTCACTCCCAATTCCAGAGCTATTTGTCTTTGGCTCTTACCGTCGTTGTAATAAGCTTGACGCGCTGTCGCATATATCTGCACTTTATACACCTTTCTGCCCCCCTTTCTTTCTTCGGTTCAGGGGACCATTTTACCTGTTAGGGTTCTAACAAGTGGTGCACTTTTACTCTGCCTTTTTATGCTAATGCACCACTGCCATCTGGTGCATTATTGCTCTGCCATTTACAATAATGGCTGTACAGAAAATAACTTTCCTTTAGATAATAAAACATGGGATTGGTTTGCCATTCAGGGTCCTGAAACCGCCTGTCCGTTGGGGGCGTTTCTGGCCGCAAGGGTTTGTCGTTTTGGAAAAATCCCCCCATCGTTTGCGTGAATATCGTTCCAAGATATATCTTTCTGCGTGGCTGTTTTGGTGTCTTCTTGACATGCATTTGTTATGGTGTCCCATAAGGATGTGCAGGAACCTTTTTGCTGTTGTTCCAGAAATGTTTTCCAAATCTGATTATGAAATGCTTGGATGCCCTTAAGGTGTTTTTTCATAACAACTCTATTTATGGATAAACTTAAGAAGTATTATACTAAATTTTTATCTTAAGGGGGGAGCTAATTTCGTCAGATTGCTTCTTTATCATTTTTCATAGGTGCAATTTGAACGTGTTTCTATAGTAGAGCTACTGCGTAAGTCGAGGTAGTTTGTTGCAAGAGAGTGACATGATCCCCATTCCCCTATTTTTTGTTTAGGCTTTAGCGAATCCATTTTTGAGATTGACGATTCCAGCGATGATTTTGAATTTTACGTTATATCGTTTTCGTTTATTGCGATAACGATCGCTAAGGATTTTAAAAGTTTTGATAT
>CANMNU010000089.1 GCA_947499175.1 Alphaproteobacteria bacterium | reverse complement strand
CAATTGATTCATGCTTAGCAATCACTGATTGACGCGTCACTAATAGCTCTTTGTTATTTTTATAGGCCGCAACAAGCGCGTCTCTTACAGTTAGCCCATAGGAAGTTGAGCAAACTAAGGAAGCTGCTAAAAAAAGAATCCGATATTTCATATTTACCTTTAGTTAATAAAGAGGCACAGAAGGGTCAACTCCCTTGCTCCACGCATCTATTCCACCAACAACATTGTAGACAGCGTCAAAGCCTTGTTGCAAGAGAAAAGCCACAGCTTTAGCGCTTCTTCCACCATGGTGACAAATTACCGCAAGTTGGCGATTTTTATCAAGCTCACTAAATTTATTTTGTAAATCTTTTAAGGGAAAAAGTACAGATCCGTCAATGTGTCCATTATCCCATTCCCACTGTTCGCGCACGTCAACCACTAAAAAATCAGAAAATTGTTCATGAAGTTTTTGCACTGTAATTGTTTGCATATTTAAAACCTAAACTTTATTGATTCATCTAATTCAAGACATAGTGGCATATTAGCTTCAAATGATATGACCTGGTCAAGAGATTCCATTTTTTTTTCAAAAACATGTGCTCTACTTAATTGATCAACATCATTAACAATGCATAAGGCAACTCTACCGCCATCAGCAAGTTGGTTAACAATTTCATTTGGCACCTCTTTTAGGCCAACCTCAATAATGATTGCTTGATACGGCCCATGCTCAGCCAAACCTAATTTTAGGGGTCCAGATTCTATAACAGTATTATATTTTTTTAATTTTTCTCGGCACTTTGATAGCAAAGTAGGTTGTGATTCAATCACAAACACTTGGCATTCTAGTTCAGTCAATACCGTAGCTGTGTAGCCATAGTTTCCACCTATCAACAAAACTTTATCATTTGGCACCAAATTTAAATTTTGCAAAAACAAACCAAGGGTTTGTGGTGCAAAAATATAACGCCCAGGCACACCACAAAATATTGTTGCATCCCCATAAGCCATAGCATACAAGCTAACCGGAACAAAATTTTCCCGCGATATCTCATTGAAAATATTAAGAATTGTGCGATTAACTACCCCGTTTGGCTTCAATTGGGATCTAACCATATTGTTGCGTGCACTTTGAACTGGATCCAACCTATATACACGCATCTCTTGACCTTTGATCATAAATTTGTGTATTCATTATATACAAGTGAATAGTGCTTTGACAAAAAGCAAATGGCCGGGTGGCAGAATGGTTATGCAGAGGATTGCAAATCCTTGAATGTCGGTTCGATTCCGGTCCCGGCCTCCAACTTTTCCTTTGTTAAATTAGTGAATCAGCAATAGTTCTAATGCCAAACGTTATGAAAGCTTTTTTTAGCTTTCTAACAGCATGTTTTTCAATTTGACGAACCCTTTCTTTGCTAAGGCCATGATGAAGGCTAATTTCTTCCAAAGTTTGTGGTGGGCTTTGTACTCGATGTTTTATTAAAATATCAAATTCTCGTTCATTAAGAAATTCATAAAATTGACACTGCATAGCCTCATAAGAGCTTTGCTTTTCCGCATTAATTAGCTTAATTTCTACGGAATCAACTTCATCTTCCAACATATCAATAAATGTTATTTCAAAATTTTCATTGATTCTTTGATCAAGGAATTGGTCTTTTTGTATTAATCGATCATACATAAACTGCACCTCACTAACTGTTGTTTGCAAATTATAGGCAATAGTTTTGGCAATTTTAAAATCAAGATAGGAGGTTTCTACCGCCTCTAGTTTGCTTTTTAAATAACGTAGCTGAAAAAATAATTTTTTATGAATCCTCGTGGTTCCAATCCTTACAATTGACCAATTACGCATTACATAATCTTGGCAATAAGCATTTATCCACAATTTAGCATAACTTGAAAAACGCACCCCACGACTAGCATCATATTTTTCTAGAGCCGTACATATGCCTAGCCAAGCTTCTTGTTCCAAATCTTCATAGGTAACCCCATAGTACTTATATTTTTTAACTAAATTAAAAATTAATGGCTTAAACGCTACTAGCAAATTTTCGCAGTATTTAGGTTCATGAAACTCTTGCCATTTGGCAATTAGATCACTTTCTTGCGATTTTGTTAAAAATATAGTCTTTTTAAAAGTTTCCATTCATTTACAATTTATATTTAATATATTAAATTATGATCTTTTATTGTTTACAATTAGTTAACACTTACATTTAATCCTGAATTTATTACAATCTCAAAGCTGAATACGTTTAACGGTTTTAAGCTAACGTTACAAATTTTTGTGATTAAGTGAATAAAAAAAATAATTTAACTAATAATTAATATTTTTAGCTTAAAACAGATAATAGGTAATACTTATGAATAGGTTCTAACATGAAGTCACTTAAATACTCACTATTTTTGAGCGCAGCATCAGTATTGATGTTCAGTTCAACGCTAATAGCTGCTACTACTGTACAAAACGTAATGCCAGTAGGTGTTAAGGAAAATGCCGGTAAAATAGACGTTTTATCTAATACAGTCAGTGGTAGCGGTACTACTGTAAATCCAACTTTAGCTAATACAGCAACAGTCACTGCCGATAAAACGGGCATCGTATCTAATACAGTTTCCGGTGCTAATGTCGCAAATCAAACCTTGGCTAATAAGACTACAACAACAGAAATACCCGCAAAAGCTATCTGGGATCATGCTAAGGATGCATCAGGAAACACAGCAGTAATTGGTACGCTAGCTCAACAACCAGTGGTAGTTGATCATAGTAATACAGGAATTCAACAAGCCTTAGCTCAACAACCAACTGGAGTTATACCAACTCCACCAGCACTAACCACACTACCACCACCTTTAACAGTAGTACCTGGTATACCAACCCAACAACCAGTAGTAGTTGATCATAGTAATACAGGAATTCAACAAGCTTTAGCTCAACAACCAACTGGAGTTATACCAACTCCACCGGCACTAACTTTACCTCAACCTTTGACTCAACCAGTAATAGTTGGTACAGTAGCTCAGTTACCAGTAGTTGATGCTACTCACTTAGGTATTCCAAACGCACCTGTTGTAACTCAACAGATACAAGACGCAACACTAGAAGCAGTCAAAACTCCAACAAACGTTACTGTAATTGAAGACAATAGTGCAAAAGATAGGGCAGAAAAAGCTATTGAAGCTGTACTAGCATCAAAAGATGCTCCAGTTGTTGTAGATTCTTCAGGTGTAGTTAACCCAGCAAAGGTGACTAAGCAAAAATCACCTAAAGTCAAATTAACTGAAGAACAAATTGCTGAACGGATAGCAGCAGGAAAAGCTAAAAAGGAATCTAGGGCAGATACTGCCGTAAATGCTCAAGATGCAGATTTAGCAACAGCTAATCTTTTTGATGATAGTACAACAGCACAAACTGAAGCTAAAGAAGCAAATAGTGTTGAAAAAGTTGAACAAGCTGTTAGTGTTCAACCAAAAAATAAAAGAAAATTTAGTGAGGCAATGCAGGCAAAAATGGCTGCATTAGAACCAATGCTGGCCAATAATTTCTCTAAAAAGAAAGCATCAACACTTGCTGAAAATACCAATCTACCTGCCAATAACCAAGATCAGGTTATTAACAACGTTCAAACTCCAGCTATTAGCAATGAACCAAACACACCTGTTACCGTGTTAAAAGATGTAACATTAGTTAAAACTAAAGATCCTGTGTATTTGATTATACAACAAACTATAGAGCAGAATAAAAAGTCTCTAAATCCAGAAACTGTTATTCATAATCCTGAAGCAGTAAAAGTAGCTGAAACTAAAGCTCTAACAGCAGACGATAAAGCAAAAGTTGAAACTAAAACCCCAACAGTAGGCGATAAAGCAAAAGCTGAAACTAAATCTCCAGCAGTGGATGATAAGTCTAAAGAGGAAACTAAAGCTCCAACAGTAGACGATAAAGCAAAAGTTGAAACTAAAGCTCCAGCAGTGGATGATAAGTCTAAAGAGGAAGCTAAAGTAGAAGCATCAAAGGCTGAAACTGGTGTTAATGTTGTTACTGCAGATGGCAAACCTGTCGATACAACAAAAGCAAAAGAAAACATTGATGAAAATAAACTTAATATAGTTGAAGTTAAGTAATTTTTAAGCAACTTAAAAAACACCCTTGTGCAAAAAAACTTGTGCATGGGTGTTTTTGCTTTTCTAACGTCACCTTTTGCGGGTAACCTTATAAAAAATTAGCAGCACACAAATTATGCCACGCAACGATAAACGCCTTTCAAATGAACTTCGCTCAGTATTTTTAGGCCCAGGATTTGCCAAACACGCCCACGGGTCATGCTTTGTAAAATTTGGTGACACCCACGTTTTATGTACAGCAACCGTTGAAGACAAAGTCCCACAATTTTTGCGCAATACCGGGTCCGGCTGGATCACCGCAGAATACGGCATGCTGCCATGTTCAACCCACGATAGAATCGAAAGAGAAGCCGCAAAAGGGAAGCAATCAGGTCGCACCCAAGAAATTCAACGTCTAATTGGTCGCAGCTTACGTTCTATAATTAATCTTAAGGCTCTTGGAGAACGTCAAATCAGAATAGACTGCGACGTCTTGCAGGCCGATGGTGGCACACGCACCGCCAGCATCACTGGTGCCTATGTGGCACTTTACCAGGCTGTACAACGCATGATCTCTAAAAAACAAATTTCTTCCATGCCATTCATTGATCAAGTCGCTGCAGTTTCATGTGGAATTAATGGACAAGAAGCCTTGTTAGATTTAAATTACCTTGAAGATTCATCAGCCGATGTTGATGCAAATTTTATACTAACTGCAAGTGGTAAAATTATTGAGGTGCAAGCTTGTGCAGAAAAACAGGCATTTGAAACCCGGCAATTAATGGAAATGCTTACTTTGGCCCAAAAAGGCGCCACAGAATTATTTGAATTACAAAAAAACGCCCTCAAATTATGATTTTTTAATCATAAGGCTGAATCATCAGCCTTATGATTTTGAGCTAGCGCTAAGCCTACGAATATATCATTGATAAATTTCCAAATAAATGTATAGAATTTGTAATTAACTCCACAATACAATAAACTTATTATGATTATTGAAGCATCAAAATGAATTCATAGCGTAAAAAGATATGCTATACATCTCGCATTTCAAGAGTTGGGTACATATTGTAACGATATAATCTCAACTTACAAAAGGTTAAGAAAAATTGATGAAATATATAACTGGACTAATAACAAATAAAATTAACAAAAAAACTATAATGGTGAATTTTGCTAAATTATCCCTGTTTTTTGCAATAAATAGTTTTGCTGTAGGAAGTTGTGCGGAGCGACAATGCATAAGTGATGGCGCATCAGAAACAATTTACCAAG
>CANMNU010000088.1 GCA_947499175.1 Alphaproteobacteria bacterium | reverse complement strand
GTAACAATAGATTTTGAAAAAAATCCTGTAGTTATTGGTTTTACCTGCGACCTTGGTCCAGTTTATACAGTTGATCACGTAAAGCTTGAAAGCTGTGATAATGAGGAATTACCAGTCTTAAATGTTGATTTAGATAATTTAATTGGATTGCGTAAAGGTGATAATTTAATTGCTGAACATGCTGAGAAGAGTAGAGAAATTTTAAAGAAGTATTTTTCACAAAGTGGTTATCCTTTTGTTGATATTGAGGCCCCAGAAGGTTCGATTGATCACGAAAAACGTAGCGTGGCTTTAGTTTTTCCTGTGCGTTTAGGGGGACTAGCAACGATTTATGATTCGGTGATTGAGCCAACTAAAGATCTTGATGCAAGCTTTATTGCTAATCGTCTTTACTGGAAAAAGGGGGATGTTTATGATAACCGTGTTGTTGAACGTACTCGCAGGTTACTAAGTCAAACTGGATTATTTGATAGTGTGGTAGTGACCCCCAAGCCAGTGGATGGCACAGCGGATGATGCTAAAGAAAAACCTATTAATATGCATGTTAAAACTACGGAAGCCGCCCCTAGGGCAGTAGCTGCAGGTTTGCACTATGCAACCACCCAAGGCGGTGAAGCTAAGATTTCGTGGGACCACTATAACTTACGTGGCCATGGAGAAAATTTAGGTGCCAGTTTGCGGGTTGCTAAAATTCGTACAAAGGCCAGAATTTACTATAATGTTCCTGATTTTGTAATAGCTAACCAGAGCTTAAAGAATGAAGCCTACGTGCTTAATGAAAAAACCAGAGCCTACATTGGCAAAACTATGGCGGTTTCAAGTAAGGTAGAACGACAGCTTAATGATCAATTATCTTGTTCTGTTGGTCTAATCGTTGAAAATGGTAGCATTGAGCCACAGACAACCAATAAAAAGAGCCTTATACAATTGTTAGGCGTGCCCATTGAGGTTGGTATTGATGGTTCTAACGATTTGTTGAATCCAACCAGAGGTATGCGCATTAATGGTAGTATTACGCCTTATACTGGCCATTTGGGATCAAGTAAAAGTATGCTAATTGCCCAAGGTGGTGCCAGCCTTTATATTCCATTTCAAACAAATAGTCTTGATGAAGACATGGGAACAATTGCTACGTTTGTTAGGGGCGGGTTGATGAAAATTAGGAATTTTAATGATTTACCGCCAAACAAAAGATTTTATGGTGGTGGTAATGGTTCGATTCGTGGTTATGGTTATCAGTTAATTAGCCCTATTGATGAAAATAAAGTACCTTTAGGCGGAGAATCGTTAATAGAATTAGGTGGTGAAATTCGTTACCGTTTTACCGATACTGTCGGTGGCGTTGCATTTCTTGAAGGTGGAAGTGTTTCACAACGAAATTTGCCAAATTTCAACAAAGACATACTTTGGGGTACTGGTTTTGGTGTGCGTTATTACACAGAATATGCCCCTGTCAGGTTGGATATTGCATTTCCGTTAAAACGTCGTAAGGTTCCCGGTAGTAATAAACCTTTTGATTCTCCGTATCAATTTTACGTAAGCGTTGGGCAAGCATTTTGATATACAACCTTTTAAAACGTATTTTAATAAGCTTTTTTATTTTTGGTTTGTTGTATGCACTTTTGCAAGTTAAACCTGTGCAAATTAGTTTACTGCGAACAGCTGTTAAATTTTGTACACCATATAAAATAAGCTTAATTAAACTAAGAAGAACCTATCAATTCCCTTTTGCTTTAAATATTGCAGAAGTTAGTGTTACCAATAAAAAACAAATAGTCGCAACGCTTAGGGATGTTACTTGGAAAATTAAGGATTTTTCATTTAACAAAATTAATTTAAACATTGGTGAAATTAATATTTTGCCAAACATAGAATCAGATAAGTTTAATTTTTCAAATGTTTCACCTGAAATTATCGCTTACAGTTTGCACAATTTTTCAAATTACTTGCAGTGGTTTGAAAATCTGGATGTAGCTAAATTAAACCTTGATCAAAAAAAGATAAGCTTAAATTTAAAAAGCCAGAGCAACGCTAGTGTTTTACAAATTATTCATAACGATGAAGAGTTAATATTAAAACTGACTCCCCTAAGTGACCATACACAATTACAAATCAATGGTTTGTGGTTAACCCACAAATTATCCTTGATTGCGCAAATATATGAAAATAGTATCAATTTTTTAGGTACCGCAAATGTTTGCGCATTTTTTCCAGAGCATTTTTCCCATTTTTTAAAAGAAGATGTTTCAATTACAGCGCTACTTGTTAAGAGCCCTGAATGGCAACTTAAACCTTTTAAAATAACCACTAGCAGCGGTCATGTGCTGACGGGTGAATGTAGTATAGAAGATTCTAATAATCTGAAATTACGTGCAAAGTTGCATGCCAATGCTAATAACACAGCAACTATCGATGTTTCTATTAACTTGAAACCATTTGAGATTAATGGTTTTAGTGAAATTGCGGCAGATGATTTGGAAGTGTTTTTGAAACAATTTCTACCCGGTGCTAAGGGGCACTTGAATTTTAAGGCCTCACTTTCTAAGGTCAAAGATTTTGACCAAGGTGTTATTAATTTACACGGTCAAGGGGTGGTACACAGTAACGATTTTCATTTACCTTTAAATGTTTCGCTGGATCTGCAAAATGGCCTAGGTCATGGAAAATTTACACTTACAAAAGGAAAGTATCTTAACCATGCTTTTGAAGCAAATGTTGATTTTGATAGCACAGCCAAATATCTTCACATTCAAAAGTTGAAGCTGAAATTGCATGACTTACAATTTGCCCTGTTAAAACCTGCTATTTACGATTGGCAAAAAGGGTTGGCAAATGCAAAAATTCAGTTTTGTGGCGGTTTACTTGAATTGCTTGATTTTAAATTTGCTGATTGTGGCACGCTTAATTTACGCAATATACAGCTTGAGCCCATGAAAATTTTATTGGGACAAGGTAGTGTTACTGGCTTGCTAAATGGACAGATAAAAAAAATATCTCAAAAGCCATTAACCGTTAAATTAGATTTAACTCAAGGGGGCTGGCAAAAGTATCAAAACCGTGAAGTGTGTAAAATTTTAAATAATTTATCTGCACATTTTGATGCAAGTCTTGATAATTCAATTGCTACCTGGAAGCTAACTGTTCAAGACCAAGACAAAATTAATTGTCAAAGTAATGGCAAAATTAATCTGGAAACAATGGCGGTTGATGCTCACCTAAAAGGGATAATACGTTTAAGTTTGTTGACCGATTGGCTCGCTACGGGGGACCGTATTTTCGGTGATATTAACATTAACTTACATGGTAAGGGGGCGCTTGAAAATATTGCCTTCGATGGTTCAGTTGATGCAGATAATGGGCTCTATGAGCACAACGAAGTGGGAACTTTTTATAAAGACATAACTATAAGGGCCAAAGCTCAAGGTAGGAAATTGGTAATCACACGGTTTGATGGTAAAGATATTACAGGTAGTAATGACCCAGCTCACGGGCAGTTGCGCGGTGAAGGTTGGGTTGATTTTAGTAATATTTTTGCCCCAATCTTTCATGTTCCGTTATACCTTAATCACTTAAGAATTTCACAAAATGATAGTTTCATTAGTGATGCTAGTGGACGTTTGCTAATAGCTGGCACAGGGGCAAATGTTAACTGTAAAGGTGAAGTAACATTAGAAAATGCAGAATATTTTATTACTGAAAATTCTGAAAAAATGATCCCAGGTATTGTTGATAAAAAAATTAAGCAAGAAAAAGTTCAAGAAAAAAATACTGGCACAGCATTTCCTTTAGATATTTTGGTACATGCGCCACCGGGTTCATTTAAAGTTACGGGTACAGGCGTAAAAACTGCTTGGTTTGGAGGTATTTATGTTAAAAAATCAATTGTTAACCCATTCTTAGTGGGTAGCGTTGAATTGCACGAAGGTGTTTTAGATGTTTTGGGTAAAGTCTTAAAAGTAACCCATGGGCTAGTGACCTTTGTTGATGATGATCGAAACAACCCACGTTTAAATATTAAAGCGATTAAAGATTTAGGTGAAGGTGTTGTTGTTGCAATTGAAATTAAGGGAACTGGGCACAACACTATTGTTGATTTCACATCAATTCCGTCAATGGCTAAGGAAGAGGTTTTGGCATTATTACTGTTTGGCAAAAGGCTTGGTGAAGTGTCTGTTTTGCAAAGTATTCAATTGGCTGAGCTTACAAAATCAACCAGCAATAATAAATCTGGTTTTTTTGAAAAAATGCGATCAAGTCTTGGGTTTGATCAATTTGAATTTAAAACGACTACTCGAGGCGGGGCAGCTGAAAATGATAAGGATGCTACACCAGCCGAGCGTGCTGCCGGCAAAACTACACAGGCTGTGCGTATTGGTAAGGAGTTTGGTAAAGTACAGGTCGGCATTGAGCAAGGCGCGGGTAGCGAAACTAGCAAGGTGATTGTGTCCACCCCACTTGGTAAAAATTTTGCATTGCAGGGCGATGTTGGTGGAGCACAAAATTCCGGTGTTGGAATTAGTTGGATTAAGCGGTATTAGGAGTAGGCTATTTTTAAAATATAGTCATTAACTATTTTTTTACTTTATTATGACAAATTAATATTAAGTGATTTAATAATTGCAATGATTAATGAAAAAATTTTACATATTGGTGATTGGGTTGTGTCTAAATTCTATAGACGCTGCAACTACATGTACTGCTTCAAATAATGCTGGCCTCCAGTCTGGAGGGATAAACATTTATGGTAGTCAACCACATATTATGCCTGGAATGATGCTTCCTGGTATTGATAATTCAGGTATGCTGATACAAGGCAGAGATGGACTGTGCTCACCGGGAATGTTGCCATTTGGGCAAGGTCAAATGTTGCCAAGAATGCAACCAAACATTGCTTCTGGTGCTATGCCCTATCAGCAAGGCTTCAATTTAAACAATCAACAAGGTGCAGGGCAATGGGGGCAGGGCGGGTATCCTTCTAATACAAATCAAGGTGGAGCACCAACTCAATGTCAACCTGGTCAACAGTTTGGTAATCCCGCATTTGGTCAGCCAGGATGGTGCATTCCAGGAATGGGGGCTTCTGGGTTATTTATGCCTGGCGGAGCTATTCCAGGTGGTGGGCAACCCGGAACGATGGGGCAAGGTATGACACAACCAGGAGGGGTGGGGGCAGGAATATGCCAAGCTGGAATAATTCCTCCTTCTGGATTTATACCCGGAATAGTTCAACCAATTCTTACGCCTGGAATTGGCGCTAATCCTAACAACCCCAATTCTGGATTAGAAGTGAGTATTTGCGAGAGTTAGAAGGCAGTTTTAGCTAAGATTAGCTATTGATTTAATAAACGGCCTTCCATGAAGAAAGATATCACAGACTTATTTGTTTTGCTGGATGATTTTTGCGCAGAATATG
>CANMNU010000087.1 GCA_947499175.1 Alphaproteobacteria bacterium | reverse complement strand
AAATAATCAATTATCTCTTGTCGGTAAGTTTCAAAATTGGAATCTACAAACGTAATTCCCATCAATTGTTCACCAACCTCTTCCCATAGATAGGGATGATTTACCAGAGTTACCAGCAAAATTTTCTCATGAATAGCATTTGTTTGAATTGGCAAAGGTAAATTACGTTTTTTAGGCTGAGTACTACTTTGTTTTTCAAAACGAAAAAGTAGTCGGTCAAACTGCCTAAAATAGGCTTGGCGTAAATCACTATTTTCAATTCGTTGCAATTGAGTTTTTAAATTAGTTTTTATTTGTAAAAATTCTTCTGGACTTAGCTGATCTAATTTAAAATTCCTAGTAGCTTCTTGCCACAGCATAGCATAAATAGGCTGTGGGCTCTCAACTAATTTTTCAAACGCTGCATAACCTGCATTTTTGACAAAAGAATCAGGGTCTTCTCCTTTAGGTAAAAACAGTACTTTCAGGCTATTATCAGCGCTTAAAAATGGTAGTATTTTATCAACTATGTTAAATGCAGCTTTTTCACCAGCTGTATCACCATCGAAAGCAATAATTGGACAAGAGGCATAACGCCATAATTGTTGAATGTGTTCTACACCGATTGAGGTCCCTAAAGGCGCAACTGTGTAACCTAATCCTTCTTGGTGAAGGCGTATTACATCCATATAACCTTCAACCACAATCGCTTTACCACGTAAATGTTTTCTGGCTTGGGGAATACCGTATAACACGTAGCGCTTTTGAAATACAGGACTTTCTGGGGAGTTTAAATATTTAGGTTCACCTTTATCAATAATACGTCCACCAAAAGCAATAACCTGATTTTTATGGTTTATTATTGGAAAAATTATGCGGTTACGAAAACGGTCATAAATTCTTCCATCATCAGCTTTTAGGGCCAATCCAGATGACATAGCTATATCAGCATTAAATCCTTTAGTTTTAAGGTGGCTGATTAGCCCATGGTTAGGCGCGTAACCTAGGCGAAATTCAGTAATGCTAGTTTGGTTGATTTTTCGCCCTTTTAAATAGTTCTGCGCTAATTCACCAGTACTTCGAAGTAATTGTTCCTGATACCAAACGCAAGCTAATTCAAGAACTTCTAGCAAACCAGTATTCTTTGGTAAAGATTGTGTTAGCTCTTTTTTTGGCAGCTCTATTCCAAGCTGTTCTGCTAGCATTTGAATCGATTCAGTGAAGCCTAAATTTTGGGTTTCTTTAACAAAGCTAAAGTGATCACCACTGGCTCCACAACCAAAACAATGATAAAGACCTCTGTCATCATCAATACTAAAAGAAGGTGTTTTTTCGTTGTGAAAAGGGCACAGTGCTTTAACAGTGCGCCCTTTACGGAAAACTTTGGTAGTACGTTCAATTAGGTCCGATAACCTAAGTCGATTTCGGATTTCATCAAGAAAAGGAGTTAGTGTATTATTAGCCATTTACCGATGGTACCGTTGACCGAGCCTTCGCTTTTTTGTTGCGAGCTGCCAAGTCAACCTTACCTTTTTCAAGCAGTAACATAATTTCTGTGCCTGATAAAGTTTCATGTTCAAGTAATGTTGAAGCCAATAAATGAAGATTGTCTAAGTTCTCTTTAAGCAAATCTTCACTTTCCTTATAACAGTTATCTAATAGCTCTTTTACTTCGCTATCAATCAATTCCGCAGTTTTATTAGAATAATTTGCTTCTTCTGACGAAGAAAAATTTTGAAAACCAAGCTTGTCACTTAATGCACATTTTACAACCATGTACCGGGCAATTGAAGTTGCTTGACTAATATCTGAAGAGGCACCTGTAGTTACCATATCTTTACCAAAAATCAACTCTTCAGCAATACGTCCACCCATACACACTCTAAGATCTGCCAACATTTTTTGTCTTGATCTTGAAATGCTATCACGTTCCGGCAAACGCATTACCATTCCTAAAGCACCGCCTCGTGGTATAATTGTTGCCTTATGAATGGGGTCAGATCCAGGTGTATAATTGGCGATAATTGCATGACCAGCTTCATGATAGGCGGTTAACTTACGTTCTTCGTCACTCATGGTCATTGATCTTCGTTCTGCACCCATCATCACTTTATCTTTAGCCTGTTCAAATTCGTGCATACCAACTGCTAATTTATTTTGACTAGCAGCCATTAAAGCTGCTTCATTCACTAAATTGGCTAGATCAGCACCAGAAAAACCAGGTGTTCCACGAGCAATAATTTTTAGATCGACATCACTTGCTAGTGGAACTTTTTTAATATGTACCAAAAGAATTTTTTCCCGTCCTTTAAGATCAGGGTTTGATATGTCCACACGACGGTCAAATCGACCTGGGCGCAGTAATGCGGGATCCAATATATCAGGCCTGTTAGTTGCCGCGACAATAATTACACTTTGATTTTCTTCAAAACCATCCATTTCCACTAAAAGTTGATTTAGGGTTTGTTCACGTTCATCATTTCCACCACCAGCACTAATACCACGGTGACGACCTACAGCATCAATTTCATCTATGAATACAATACATGGTGAGTTTTTCTTAGCCTGCTCGAACATGTCACGCACACGACTTGCACCAACGCCTACAAACATTTCGACAAAGTCAGAGCCAGAGATGCTAAAAAATGGAACACCAGCTTCTCCTGCAATAGCTTTTGCTAGTAAGGTTTTTCCTGTACCAGGAGGACCAACTAGCAGAACACCTTTAGGAATTTTTCCGCCTAGTTTCTGAAATTTCTGCGGCTCTTTTAAAAAATTAACAATTTCTTCCAACTCAGCCTTAGCTTCATCGATTCCTGCAACATCAGCAAAAGTAAGTTTACTTTGTTGTTCCGTCATAAGCTTTGCTTTTGATTTACCAAACCCCATGGCTTTACCACCACCCTGCATGTTCTTTACAGCGTACAACATATAAACGATGAACAATAAAAAAGGAAACCATGAGAAAAGTGCTTGCATAAGCCAGTGAGGTTCTTCAGGCGGAATAGCACGGAAAGTTACATTTTTGTCAGCAAGTATAGGAACTAACGAGGTTTTATCGGGTGCGTAAGTGGTCGCTAATGCACCATCTTTTGATCGAATTAATATGTTGTTTCCATTAATGGTTACATCATTTATTTTTTCATCCTTAACAGCATTTAAGAAATCTGAAAAAGGTACTTGCGCAAGATTTTGAGACGATTGATTACTATTAAATATCTGCGCCAGAATAAATACTGCAGCAAATATTGCGGCAAAAAGTCCAAAGTTTTTAAAATTATTTTGCAAAATATTCCTAAGGTGCTTGTAATTCCTGACTTTGAAAATAGCATAAACAAATAATTTATGCTACTTTGTAACGTACTTTTTCAGCAATCACTATTTCAAAACAACTGCAGTAAATTTTTAACAAAATATTAAGGTTTGATCATTTGTCATAAAATATAAGCATTGCGCTCCATTCTATCATCTTGATTTACTAATATCTTCAAAAAAATCTTTAACTTTTGCAAAAAAACCTTGAGATTCTGGGCTGTTTTTTTCACCATTACCAAGCTGGGCAAATTCTTCCAAAAGCTCGCGTTGTTTTTTACTTAAGCTAACTGGCGTTTCAACTTTAGCCTCAATGATCATATCACCACGACCTGTCATTCTTAACACACTCATTCCCTTGCCTTTTAATCTAAATTGTTGGCCAGCTTGAGTACCTGAAGGAATCTTAACCGTTGCCTGATTACCATCAATAGTTGGAACTTCTATTTCTCCACCAATAGCAGCTGTAACCATTTGAATTGGAACTTTACACAAAATATCTGCCCCTTGGCGCTTAAATAAATTGTGGGGTTTAATATTTAAGAATACGTACAAATCACCACTTGGAGCGCCACGCATTCCAGCTTCTCCCTCATGGGTAACACGAATACGTGTACCTTCATCAACCCCAGCAGGAATTTTAACTTCCAAATTCTTTTCTTTACGTACACGACCACTACCGTTACAAGGACGACAAGGCTTAGCAATAATTTGCCCTGCCCCACCACAAGTCGCACAAGTGCGTTCAATTGTAAAAAAACCTTGCTGATAACGCGTCTTGCCGCGCCCATAACATGCAGTACAATTTGTTGGTCTGGAACCAGCCTCACCGCCGCTACCCTTGCAATTAGTACAGCAAACTAAAGTTGTGAATTTAATTTTAGCACTCTTACCTCGGTAAGCTTCTTCTAGGCTAATGTCTAAATTGTAGCGAACATCAGCTCCTGTTTGGCTAGCATTGCCACCTCCATGAAAAGAATTACCAAACATTTCGTCAATGATGTCCGCAAATGACCCACCAAAACCATGTTGACCACCTCCCCCACCGCCTTGCTGCTGTTGTTGAAATGCTGCATGACCATAGCGATCGTAAGCAGCACGTTTTTGGCTATCTAGCAACACTTCGTAAGCTTCGGTTGCCTCACGGAATTTTTCTTCTGCTTTTTTATCACCCGGGTTTTTATCTGGGTGAAATTTCATAGCGAACTTGCGATATGCTTTTTTAATTTCATCATCCTTTGCGTCTTGCTTTACGCCTAGAATTTCATAAAAATCTCGTGCCATTGATACCTTCTCCTATAGACTTCACATAATAAGCAAAATTACAGAAAAAATGAAGTTTATAATTTTAGGATTTGACCTTTCTTTAGTTAACAATCAGTACTAAAATCGCTAACGGCGATGATGATGACGCCAGCCCCATCCCCCAACGACGATACCAGAACCATAGTAATGACCGTATGAATAAGGCGTAACACGCTCTTCAATAATAATTGGTGATTGTGGAGCCACCGCTGGTTGAGTAGACTGATAAATAACCGTTGGAGGTGCTGAAACAGTATTATCTAAAGGTTTATGAATTTTTGCAAGTTGATGCGGCTTTTTTATACGATCAAGAAATTGTTGCAAAAACCCACCAATTTCACTTGATGGATCTTTTACAACAATATCAGCGATGATTGTAAGTGATTTACCACGTTCTGGAGCTCCAGACCAGCGGTAAGTATATTCAAAAGCACGCCCATTCCAGCGTCCTTTTTCTAATAATAGGTCCTCGCCTTTAGTAAAATATTCCATATCTTGCGCATTTTCGCCAGATCTCTCTTTTGCCAATTGCTCACCACCGATATCATCACCCCAAAGCAAAGCAATGTGTTTTTGACCATCTTTTAATCTAATAGTACCACTAGTCCACTCACCTTCACCCTTTAGCTCCTTGTTTTTCACAAGCTCAATGATATCATTTTTAGTTAGGCGATGCCCTGGGCTCAATTCCCAAGTAATCAAGGTTTCATCAGGCAAATTTTTTAATTGTGTTATAGAATCATAGGCATCTATTTTTTTTCTGTAGCTTCATGCGCACCATAACTGCTCATAGGGTCATCAGCAATTACTGACGAACAAAAACACCC
>CANMNU010000086.1 GCA_947499175.1 Alphaproteobacteria bacterium | reverse complement strand
TTAAAAACAGATTTTCAGATTGTTCATACTCGACATAGATCGTTTATTAATGGCTTTATCCATATCTTTTCAACACTTATTGCTTATGCCTTGAAATCAAACAAACCTGCCATTAAATTCAACAATCTAATCCAGAATTAGGGTTATAAGAAGTAATTCATCAATCCATCAGTGGATATTACAAATTTAGCCGTAATTTCGTTAATATTTAGTAAAGATCCAAATTTGCTGTCTAAACCCTTGTAAATTTTAAATTATCAAGTTTACTTTAAGGGGAGTTTTATGCTTTATTTGTGTAGTGCTGGTAGTCGTTAAGTTATAAATTTCTTTAATTACATCTTTTACATTGAATACCTCTAGGAGAGGCCTGATGTTTCGTCATATGCCATTTATATTAATCTCTATAATTATTGCTATTGTATTTTTAGATCCATTTATTCCGTTAAATGTTAAGCAATTTTTATTTACAATCAGCCTGTCTATTAAGTCATGTATTATCATGATTTTACCATTAATAATCTTTAGTCTTTTGTTCAAAACAGCAACAACACTTTCTGGCTACGGAGCAATACTTATTATCTTAGTAATTTTAATTTTGGTATGCATATCTAATTTTTTATCAACAATGCTAAGTGGTTTTATAGGAGTCTGGGCTTATAATTTCAATTTGTCGATGATTGTGCCAGAGGTTTCTAACCTTAAACAGCTTTGGTCGATTGAATTACCTACTATTGTTTCCAATGCTAAGGCTATGTTTGGTGGTATTATTTTAGGAATTGTTACTTCAATAATTTATCCTAAACAGGCTATTAATATCTCAAAAACTATAGAAGTATTAGTTAGTAAAGTGCTAAATTTCATTGTCTACATTATACCTTTGTTTGTTGCTGGTTTTGTTATAAAGTTGCAAGCGGATGGGGCCGTGTGGCTAATTGTTAAAGATTACTCAGTAATTTTTGCAATCATAGCTGCGGCACAGTTCAGCTATATTTTTCTAGCTTATTTTGTTTTTAGCAGCCTAAACGTTAAGGAATTCGCAACTTCCATTAAGAATCTTTGTCCTGCGGCAATAAGTGGTTTTACAACTATGTCAAGTGCCGCTAGCATGCCACTTACAATTTGTGGTGCTGAAAAAAATGCCAAAAATAAAGACCTAGCTCGCTCAGTAATTCCAGCTACAGTTAATATTCACCTTGTTGGTGATTGTTTTGCCATACCTATTCTTGCTTATGCAATACTTAAAAGCTTTGGAATGGAAGAGCCATCATTTCTTAATTACGTAATATTTACATTCTATTTTGTTTTGGCGAAATTTTCCGTAGCAGCAATACCTGGGGGTGGAATTATTGTTATGTTACCAATACTCGAATCATATTTAGGATTTAATGCAAATATGATGTCATTAATTACAGCGCTTTATATTCTATTTGATCCAGTCATTACCTGTGCAAATGTATTGGGTAACGGTGCCTTTGCTAAAATGATAGACAGAGTTTCTAATTGTTTTTGCAAAAAACAGGTACAAAAATCATAACTAGTTTTGTTCAATCAAGGTGTTTAATGTGTTTAGGTATACTCCAAATCCTGTAATTTTACGTGAGTATGATGTACGTGGCACATACGGTCTAAATTTATTTGTGACTGATGCAACCTGGCTTGGTCAACATTTTGGTAGCCTGGTGTTTCAAAATGGTGGACGTAAAATTGTGGTATGCCGTGATGGGCGTTCTAGTTCACCAGCTCTACATCAACATTTATGTGCGGCCTTAATTGATTGTGGTCTTCAGGTAATTGATATTGGCATTGGTCCAACACCTATGAGTTATTTTGCAGGGCACTATTTAAAGGCAGATGCTACTTTAATGATTACAGGTTCTCATAATCCCAAAGACGACAATGGTATAAAAATAACTTTGGGTAACCAGTCATTTTTTGGTAACCAGATAAGGGATTTGGACCTACAACCAGTTAAATTAAACGTAAAGGGAAGTTATACAGATTCTTCTGAAGAAGTTTTTAATGCTTATGCAGCAAGATTAGTTTTGAAAAAATCAGGTAATTTAGGTTTAAATAAATCTTTAAAAATTGCTTGGGATTCTGGTAATGGTGCTGCTGGACCTGTGGTTGAAGCAATTACAGCTATGTTACCAGAACATAATCACATATTATTATTTACGGAAATTGATTGTAATTTTCCTAATCACCATCCTGATCCAAGTGTTGCTGAGAATTTACAGCACCTAATTGAGGCAGTGCTTCAGCATGATTGTGATGTTGGCTTTGCTTTTGATGGTGATGGGGATCGTATCGGTGTAGTTGATTCCACAGGGCGTATTATTGCCGGCGATGAATTAGTTTCAATTATAAGCAGTGTAATTTTGAGTCAGGCTCCTGGTAGTACAATTATTGCTGATGTTAAATGTGGAAGTAATACCTTTAAGGCAATTGAGCTTGCTGGTGGAAATGCAATTATGGGGCGTACTGGACATTCCTGGGTAAAAAAAGCTATGGGTGAACATAGTGCTGCTTTTGCAGGTGAAATGAGCGGTCATATGTTTTTTAAACATAATTACTACGGTTTTGATGACGGTTTGTATGCAGCTGTATTCTTGATTAATTATATACAAAGTTTAGATTGTCGTTTTTCAAGTATTTTATCTAAACTACCAAAGTCATACTGTACTCCAGAAATTCGTGTTGAATGTAGTGAAGAAAGTAAATTTTTTATTGTTGAGCAAATTAAGCAAAAACTGATAATTTCAGGTGAATCTTTTAAAAATATTGATGGAGTACGTGTTGAAGAACCTTATGGTTGGTGGTTGGTACGTGCATCAAATACACAAAGTGCTTTAATTGTACGCGCTGAAGCTGATACAGCAGATGATTTGCAATTAATTTTAAAAAAAATTAAGAGCTTTGGATTAAGTATTTAAAACCCTACAGCCATTATGAAGAATTGACTGACACTCATGATTTTATCCTGCTAGCTTAAGTTTATTGAGTTCAGTTGAAGCTGAGGTATGGGCTTGATGTTGTTTTTGGTTCTCTAGTTTTTCAAAATGTAGCACGCCCCAATAAAAGCCTAGGGTTATAGGAAGCATTATAATGAGTAATCCGTAGTAACCAAACCATTTTGTTAAATAAACACAACCAAATGTGGTTATTATATATGTTAACGCACGTGATGTTGCGTATATAAAAGATGCATTTGTAAAGCGTTTAAAAACTGGTATGTGCTGAAAAATGATGGGGTAGGCTGGATTGATAGCTAAACCAAAGATAATAAATGTGATCTGCACAAAGATTACTTTATATAAAGAAAGATGAGAAAGTAAGTATGGAGTTAACAACACAAAGAAAAAAAGAATAAAAACTTTTGATTTAAGAATAAACAACGGCCGTATTTTATAGCTTAAAAAAGCAGTTAACGTAAGACTCATCATTCCCAACATTGAAACAAACAAGTTTTGGTGAATGATTGCTTCAGCTGTATATCCTAAGTTTTTCTTTAGAATCCCACAATAAATAAAAGTAACGTAAAAGCATAAAGGTGAAGCACATGACATTAAAAAATAACTTATGAGAGTTTTATAACTAGCTTTTTGATTCGATAAGCTATTGGCGCTGCTGCTAAGCCGTGACAATTTCTTAGTCTTATCATTATTAGCGTCTTCTATTCTTCTTTTTATGCGTCTTCTTCCATTAATAAATTCAGGAGTTTCCCGAAGACGTGTTCGTGCGACAGAACCCACCACGGCTAAACCGGCTCCAATCCAAAAAGCAATGCGCCAGTTAAAAGCAGAAGTTGAAGAGGTGGCTATAGTTGCCACAAATAATGCCATTACCCCACCAAAGCTTGATGCGGTATCCAAAAAAGCAACAGCAGGATATTGACTTGGGGGCTTTATTATTTCAGTTAGGTAAATATTTGCCCCTACATATTCCCCCATAGAAGCAAGTCCCTGAACGATACGACAAATGGTAACAACCCAAGCAGCAGAAACACCAATTTGAGCATAAGTTGGAAGGTTTGCCATCACCACACAAGAAATAGACATCATCATAGTAGTAATAATTACTGTAGCTTTTCTCCCAATGTTATCGCCAATCCAGCCAAATATTAAGGCTCCAAAAGGTCTTAAGACATAAGTGGAACAAAAAGCAAATGCCGTAAGCAACGCAGCTGTGTGGGGATCTGTCTTAGGAAAAAATAATTCGTTGAGCAGAACTGCCATATGTACATATAGCATAAGGTCGAAGT
Organism: Alphaproteobacteria bacterium; assembly: GCA_947499175.1. Taxonomy (GTDB): domain Bacteria; phylum Pseudomonadota; class Alphaproteobacteria; order Paracaedibacterales; family CAITNM01; genus CAITNM01. The sequence goes on along the minus strand of CANMNU010000086.1, from coordinate 1,254 downwards.
ATTCTAGGAAGGTACCAATTTGCAAAAGCCCAACGGCCTCTTTTTGTTGGCGACTTAAGGAGGAAAATATGGCCATAGTTAACCAAACTTTGTTCTAATAATACCTATTTAGAACTATTGAGAAAAATACACAAGTGATGGTATTGCGATGACAGGGTCACTCCATGAAAAATTTTGAGTAATATTTTTAACCCTCTAATTCCTAATTAGAGTTTAGAATTAAAAAGCAAATTAACTAATTATTAACTGATCATGTGTAATTCTATAGATACAGACAAAGTATCTAGGGGGAACTATGGTCAATTTGTTACTTACTCTAGTGGTTTTTTTTAGTGCTTTAAGCGCTACAGATGATCCCGATAAAAAGCGTAGTATTTCCAGTAATTACATGCGTAAAAATTTTTGGGATGATGAATCAGAAGAAAAAGCTGCTAAGCGTCAGAAAAAATCTGGCTCTAAAAGTGTGTCTCCAAAAGGTAGTAGCAGGGGAGCAGCTAAGACTTCCGTTGTTGCTATTTTTGATAAAAGTAGGCTTGGGCCTGTACCGTCAAGCTATACTGACAACAAAAAAAGGGTTGAACAAAAAAATGCAAAGAATTTCGTAAGTAACATTAGGTATGTTGGATTGTACACAGATACTGAGCCAAGGAAAAAGCAAAGAAATTTGAATTAATTTATTATAAAAGCTTGGCATTAAGGTTTGAATGAAGTAACTTCTTACTAGTCTGTATGGTGTTACGTGGGATAATAGAGCTATGGCTTTAGGTTAATTACAGTATGTATATTGATAGCATTGCAAAATGGTTGGTTGGCAAAAGACCTGATAACCATATGCTGGAGCTCTTTATTAAAAATTTACCAGTTCCTGTGGTTGTTTTTGATAAAAATTTGTATTATGTGGCAGCTAGCGATCGTTTTTTTGAAGAATCTCCAATTAAAAAAGAAAATACCTTTGGTAATATCCATTGGTATGATTTGGTGCCTGATATGCCTGATAAGTGGAAAGAAGCGCATCAAGAAGTTTTGAATGGAGTACGTTTAAAGTGGCAGGACTCTGTTTTTTACAGGGACGATGGTACTGTTGAATGGTGGAATTCAGAACAAATTCCTTGGTATTCAGAAGATGGTGAAATATTTGGAATTATTCTTTATGTGGAAAACATAACCAGGACTAAGATAAAAGAAAATACATTGCAAGAAACTCTTACTTCATTGGAGCGTTCTAACAAGGAACTTTCAAATTATGCACATATT
>CANMNU010000085.1 GCA_947499175.1 Alphaproteobacteria bacterium | reverse complement strand
ATTTATGTGATCAATTAAAAAAAGCAAAGGAAGCACAAAAAAAATTATTAAAAAGTGAATTAACTGCATTTGAAAAAACTAATGATGTGGTTCTTGCTAAATTTAAATTAGAGGATTTAACGAAAGCAAAAAACGAAGTTCTTAAGTATAATGGCAAATATGCATCAGATATAACTAAGCTTGAAAAGTCTCTAGAAGAATTAATTACGGTTAATGAAAAACATGAAAGCATTGATGTTTTAAAAGACTATGCATTATGTATTAACAAATTAATAAATTTTTTTGGCGATAAGAAAATTGTGGCTGATTATACAAGAAGAGATGACTTAGACGTTCAGAAATGGCTATTGATTTGCGATACCTTAAAAGATTTTATAACTGTTGAAATGCTACCTTTTGCAGGTGTTGAGAACCCCAAGTTTACTATTGCGAATACTCTTGAAAAACCTGGAATCATTTCTACGTATGAAATGATTTGCCATATTGTTGGAAGTGATAAGGAATATGTAGTAGAAAGAAGTGTTGCATTACGAAATGAACAAGAAATCTTGGCTAAACGAAAAGAGAAAGATTCACTTGGCTTAAAAAGTCTTGAAATAGTTGAATTATTACGTATGCAAAATCTTCTTCCTGCTGAGCTTAGTGATATATCGCTTGTGGGTGAAATGCAAGAAAAAGCTAAAGCTAATGGAATAGACGAATGGTTACAATGTGGAGCTGATTACACTAAGCTTTTTGCTGTGCTTAATAATATGAATATTTTTGTTCTTTCTGAAGGAAAAGAAGAAGCAGGTAGACCACCACTTGAGTTAGATATTCCTCTTCGAAATTTAAATGTATTATCTATGGTTGCTGGTTACCCGGATGGCACAGCAGATTATACTTTGGCAAATGTTATCGAGGTTTCATACTCTGCTAAAAATATATTTATTGATAAGGCTTCAAGTGTGCACTATAACAAATTCATACAGCCAGATGACCTTTCAGCCATGGCCAAAGCAATTCGTCATTTAAACTGGATGGGTCTTGGAAAATACGAAAAGTATGCAACATATACAGGGCCAGAATCGTTAGAGATTCCAAGAGCTCTTGATATTATAGAAAAAAAAGAAAAAGAAGATGCGGCGGCAAAGAAACTTTTACAAAAATCAACAGGTGTGTCGTCTTCTGGTGCAGGTGGAAACGAGGAAAGAAATGCTAGGCGTGCAAAATTAGGGCTTCCTCCGATTTACTAATAGTTTTAACTATCACCTTTGGTAATCTATGTGGTGTCACAAATAGTAGTGGATGTTTTGAAAGTTGTAACTATTCTCATCCAGCCTTGAGCATGAAGAATTTTTCCCATAATAAGGCAAGGGCGTTTGTCATATCCTTAATCATTTCTTCATTATGAAATGGGGTAACTGTTAAACGTAAACGCTCTTGCCCACGGGGAACAGTTGGATAATTAATTGGTTGTACGTAAATGCCAAAATCATGTAGTAGGGTATCGGTAAAGTCTTTGCAAATTTTTGCATTGCCAATAACAACAGGAACAATGTGGCTTGGGGTGTGGTGATAATTAACTTTGGTTTTACTTAATAGGTTTTTTAACAAATTAACATTACTCCAAAGTTTTTGGCGTAAATCATCTGCCTGTTGTAATACATTAATTGAACTAATTGCAGCGCTTGTAACCATAGGTGGAAGTGATGTTGTAAAAATAAAGCCTGATGCAAAGCTGCGCACATAATCAACCAGTGATTTTGATCCGGTTATATAGCCACCAATAACACCGTAAGCTTTTGCAAAATTTGCTTGAATAATATCAATCCTATGGCTTTGGCCAAGGGCATTGGCAAGGCCTGCACCACCTTTACCATAAATGCCAACGGCGTGTACTTCATCTAAATAGGTTAGGGCGTTGTATTCTTTAGCTAAATCGCAAATTGCTTCAATGGGTGCAAAGTCACCTTCCATGGAATAAACAGAAACGAAAGCAATAATTTTAGGTTGATTTAATGGGTAGCTGTCCAGTTGTTGGCGCAGTTGTTCTAAATTATTATGGGAAAAAATGTGTTTGGGAACTCGACTATGGCTAATTCCTTGAATCATTGATGCATGAATACGTTCATCACAAAAAGCTACGCAATTTGGCAAGCCTTTAGCTAAAGTGCACAGAGTTGCTTCATTGGCGACATAGCCTGATGTAAATACCAATCCAGCTTCTTTTTCATGTAATTTAGCAACTGTGTTTTCTAATTCAACATGTAAATGGCCAGTTCCAGAAATATTGCGGGTGCCGCCTGATCCTGCTCCATAAGTAGTTGCTGCTTTAGTTGCTGCTTCAATCACTAGTGGGTGGTGGCTCATGCCTAGGTAGTCATTACTGCACCATACTACAACAGGTTTTTTGCCATCTTTAGAATACCAGCTGGCGATTGGTGCTTTGTGTGCATGACGTTCTAAATCAGCAAACACACGGTAGCGCCCTTCTGTTTTTAAAATACTAAGTTCTTGCTCAAAAAAGTTATCGTAAGGCATGCTAGACAGTCTGGCGGTTTTTATTGGAAACATAAAGCAGATTTTGTGCTAATACTATGAAAAGTTTTGAAAATTTTAGAATCTATGAATTTAGCAGCTATTGAAGCAAATGAAGTCCAAGCAATTTTTTCGGTGACCGAGCTTTCGAATCATTTGAAACGGGCTGTGGAGTCGCAATTTTCCAGTGTACGGGTGCGTGGGGAAATTTCTGGTTATAAATTGCATAGTTCTGGGCATGCATATTTTGCCTTGCGTGATACCGACTGTGTGCTTGATGCGGTAATGTGGCGTGGCACGCGTACCTCAGCACCTATGCAGGATGGTTTGGAAGTTATCGCCACTGGTAAATTAACCACCTATGGTGGGCGTTCAAAATATCAAATGGTTATTACAAGTGTTGAAGCAGCTGGCCAAGGGGCTTTGCTGAAAATTTTACAAGACCGCAAAATTAAGTTGCAAAAAGAGGGTCTGTTTGATCATAAGCGCGAGTTGCCAAAGTTTCCAAGTGTGATTGGGGTGGTGACTTCACCAACTGGGGCGGTTATTCGTGATATTTTACATCGCTTAAGCGATCGTTTTCCTTGTCATGTATTGCTTTGGCCAGTTGCAGTGCAGGGTCCAGGGGCTCCCGAACAAATTGCTGCGGCAATTACTGGACTTAATGTATTTCCTATGCGTCCCGATGTTTTAATTGTTGCCCGTGGTGGTGGCAGTTTGGAAGATTTGTGGGCCTTTAACGAAGAAATTGTAGTTAGAGCTGCTGCTAATAGTGACATACCAATTATTTCAGCAGTGGGTCATGAAACTGATACAACTTTAATTGACTTTGCTGCCGATAAGCGGGCGCCAACCCCAACAGCAGCGGCGGAGTTTGCAACGCCTGATCAACAACATTTAAAATTATTTGTGCACGAGACCGAAATAAGGCTTCAACGTGTTATTTTGCAAATGCAAGAACGTTATCGGTTGTTGTTTGAAAATATTAGCAATCGCATTCCTGATTTACCATCGATTGTTATGGAAAAAAGCCAGCGATTAGATGAATGGTTTGAGCGTCATCTGCGCTCGAGTATGGTTTCTTTGGATCGTTATCAACAAAAATTGAATTTGGTTAAGGTACCATCTGCTATTAAAAATATTGAGCAATCTCAAATGCAGTTGGAAAAATCCTTTCAACCTTTTGTTTCAGCTTTTTCTGATTTTTTTAGGAACAAAGAACAAGCTTTTAAGTGGCAGGCAATGATGCTTAGTCAAAATTCTTATCAGAGAACTTTAGAAAAGGGTTTTTGCTTAGTTGAGGGTGCTAATGGAATTATAACCAGTGCAAAAGCTCTTAAGGTGCTTGAGGAAGCAAGTATTAATTTTTTTGATGGTAGGGTGAATGTGCGTCCTGTGCGCCAGCGAAGCATGTTTTAGTTGTAGTATTGCAGCGGTATTTAGGAATTTTTTTAATATATATTAATCGAATCTTTACCTTGTTGGTGTATCTTGAAATAATGGCTATGTGGCTAGGCTCTATCTGGATTTGCTGTAAGTTGTGAATAATTTTGAATTTAATAAAATCTTCGCCAGTATTTTGGTGGCTCTAACTTGTATGCAGGTTTTTCATTTGATTGCAGATGGGTTAGTTCATCCTGTTTACCTATCGCAAAATATTTTAGGTATTGATGGTGGTGCAGAAGCTGTTGTGTCTAATCAGTTAGCCAAAACCTTAGATTCAGTTAGCCCAATGTTGTCTACTGCAAACGTTGCTAATGGCGAAAAAGTTGCTAAAAAATGCCTGCAATGTCATAGCTTTGAAAAAGGAGGCCAGCACAAAACTGGCCCAAATTTGTGGGGAGTAGTTATGAATGTGCTAGCTCATGCCGCTGACTACGCATATTCCCAAGCTATGAAGGGGCATGGCGGAAAATGGGATTATGAGGCGCTAAATACTTACCTAAACAAACCACGAGAATACATTAAGGGTACAAAGATGTCTTTTGTTGGTCTTTCAAACGCTCAAGAGCGTGCTGATTTAATTGCCTATATGCGTACTCAATCGGATAACCCAGCGCCGCTACCTTGATGTTAATTATGGTCTGCCCAAAATTTCTCAAGAGTTGCCGCTAAAATCACTGGTGTTTCTTCCATAGGGTAGTGACCGCTTGGCAAGCATACAAGTTGTGATTTTTTGAAATATTGCATAATAGTTTGTTGCATGCGTTCAGCGCTGTGGGTTGGGGCATCGTAGTCTCCACATACTGCTAACATTGGAATATCTATACCAAATACCAAATTACTTACGTCTGTTTCACAAAATGTATGTAAATAAGCTGCACGCGCCATTTGGCTTGAGCAGCTGAACCATTGCAAAGATTTGCGTTCATAAAACCAATCGTGATAACGGTTTTGGGTCATAAATTGCACAATTGCTTTGGCGCTGACAACGTCTCCTTTGGTGACCATTTCTAGGTGTTGTATTACGTCATCTGGCATTGGGTTACCGCAAGCTGGTACTGGGCAAATTGCTGTAATGCTTTTAACCTTGTTTGGGGCTTCAATTGGTAGGTATTGTACGATTTGTCCACTCATCGAATGTCCTACCAGGTGAAATTGTTTAATATTTAACTTATCTGCAATGTTTACTATATCTTTCGCTGCTTCTTCAATTGAGCAGTTGCCATATATAGACCTTGAAAGACCGTATCCGCGTAAATCAACTAGGATAAATTTATAAAAACCAGAGTTTAAATATGGTTGTAAGTTTTCGTACGAGGTGTGGTCATTGAACCAATCATGAATTAAAAAAACATTTTCAAAACCGTTACCATATGTTGTGTAGCCAAGTGTTTGCTGCATAAATCCAGAAATTTTTTATTACATCATTAATCATTTCACAATTTTTAAAAAAAATCATAAGAAAGTAGTTGACGATTGGAGAATAAGTGATTAGATTACGGATATGGCGCGAACGAGCGCAGTTGTTACGGCAGCGAGATTTGAAAAGTAAAGAAGAGATTTGTGAAAGGTAAGAGAGTCGGTG
>CANMNU010000084.1 GCA_947499175.1 Alphaproteobacteria bacterium | reverse complement strand
TCTGCGCAAAAATCATCCAGCAAAACAAATAAGTCTGTGATATCTTTCTTCATGGAAGGCCGTTTATTAAATCAATAGCTAATCTTAGCTAAAACTGCCTTCTAACTCTCGCAAATACTCACTTCTAATCCAGAATTGGGGTTAAGAGGTTCCTGCCTCCTTTAGCTTTCTTAATAATAGAATCAAACTGCCCATTATAGGGAACGTTGTTATGCGGGTCCGAATACACAAGTTCAACCAATAATATAGGGGGTAATGGCCACGTTCCTGACTCTACCGACAGCATGAAGTCAAGCCCTTCTAGCAACTTATCATCTTCTTTACGTTCAATTAATTGTGTCCATTCCTGAGCCTCTTTCATCAAATCTTTGAAAACTGAATTATTATAAGCTCTTATATTGGACTCTCCCCAGGAACGCTTATGATCTTCGTCTTTAATGCAATTTAAAAAGTACTTCGTAATTATTCCAAATGAGCCGGCATTTCCACCAAGAACACCTCGAAATATTTCTTGGTTCAACCTTTCTTCATCTGTTTCTGGCAGAACTTTAGGTCGGGTTACGGTCTTAAGACTGCCATCTGCCAAAATAATGTCAAAAGCTTGTACGTAATCAGCTGCTAGTCCAAAACTACGCTTTAAATGCCCGTAACCGCCAGTTTGGGCATGTCCACCTATATTGACTTGTGGGCATATTCCATGCGGAATGGTGATATGCCATTTTTTGAATTGGCTCGCAAGGTCAGTTAGCTTAACGCAAGGACCAACCTCAACCAGACCATTTTCCAAGCGTTTAAAAGTTGTGAAGTTATCCATACTAAGCACGATAGTATCTTGGTTTCCTGAAGATTTTCCAGAATACTGGTGCCCCCCACTGCGGGCTACAACTTTTTTACCATTCTCAAGGGCAAATTTTAGGGCCCACTTAATATCATGTTCGTTTGCAGGGTAAGCCACCATGAATGGAGTCATTTTATCTGCACTGTATGATGTTGTGGCGTACTGTTTGATTTTATCAATATATCCCCTGTCTCCTTTTTGGTAAATATTACCTGAAAAGTTGGGTATATCATTTATGCCAATAAATTTAAGAGACCACCTTAATAATCCTTGAAAATACCCTAAAGACTCCACTTGCAGTTCTTTAGTTACCAGGGGGGGTACTTTATTTTCAAAACCAGAACGGTTTTCATCTTTATCTAAATCAAGTAATCCCTCTGCGGCACTACATTCAATACTAATTCCGCACGCAAGCAGAATTAGAAGATTTTTACTTATGTTATGCTTCACTGTTGTTTACCTACAAAAATTATTAATAACTATACTTTACAGTAAAGTCATTAATAATTAATTAATGCTAGGCAATAAAATTGTGTGGAGCTTGGGTGCAATAACAGCCCCTGTCATACCTGACGAGGCTCAAAGAGCCGAGATCGGGGATCCATTTTTACGCAATCAAATTATATTGTGTGGGTTATAGTGTCTAGAAAATTTTATCGTATTAACGTTCAGCTTTATTAAATAATTTAAAGAAATTTTGTGTAGTTACTTCAGCAACTTCTTCAAGTGAAATACCTTTAATTTGTGCTACTAATTCAGCAACATAACGCGTAAACGCCGGCTCATTTCGTTTACCGCGGTGGGGGAGTGGGGCTAGAAATGGTGAATCGGTCTCTACTAGCATGTTTTCGAGTGGTACATATTTAACAACTTCACGCAATTCATCAGCTTTTTTAAAGGTAATAATTCCAGAAAATGATATGTACAAACCATGGTCAAGCCCCTGTTTGGCAAATTCGCTTGAACCACTAAAACAATGAAAAACTCCCTTAGTATTTGGATATTCATTTAAACAATTAATGGTATCTTCGTCCGCATTACGTGTATGAATAATCACTGGTAAATCAAGGTTAAGGCCAGCTTCAAGGTGTATTTTAAAACAACTTATTTGGTTATCTCTATCGCTATTGTTGTAAAAAAAATCAAGCCCAGTTTCACCTAAAGCTACAACTTTTGGGTGATTTGTATGGTTTGTAAGCTGTTCTATAAGGTTTGCGTTATTATAGTCTTTGCTATCATGTGGGTGCACCCCAACACTACAAAAAACATTGGCATATTTTTCAGCAATGGATTGAACTTCTAAACTTTCTGATAATCTAGTATTAACAGTTAACATATGCCCAATGCCGTTAGCGCGGGCATTTTCAATGACATTATCAAGATCTTCTTTAAATTCTAAAAAATTTAAGTGGCAATGGCTATCGACAATCATTATGTAATTCAGTAACGTTTTCTTTAATCTAACGAAATTTAATGAGCAAAGCTATGGAACAATATTTATTTACTAGTGAGTCCGTTTCTGCAGGTCACCCTGATAAAGTATGTGACCAAATTTCAGATCTAATTGTTGATATGCATTTAGAGCAAGACCCTAACGCAAGGCTTGCGATTGAAACTTTAGCAACAACAAACAGGGTTGTAATTGCCGGGGAATATCGTTCAAATGCTGAAATTTCAGAAGAAGAAATTGATGCTAACATTCGCGAACTGGTAAAAGAAATTGGCTACCAACAAAATGGCTTTCATTATGAAAAATTAGAAATTTCAAATTTTTTGCATGGTCAATCGGCTGATATTGCTATGGGGGTTGATGAATCTCACCAAAAAGACGAAGGTGCCGGTGATCAAGGAATTATGTTCGGTTATGCTTGTGATGAAACTGAAACACTAATGCCTGCTGCTTTGCATTATTCTCACCGTATTTTGCAAGGTTTACATAGGGCCCGCCTAGAAGAATATAAAGATATTTTAGGGCCAGATGCCAAAGCGCAAGTGACGTTATTGTATAAAGATGGCAAGCCAATTAAAGCTCATAAATTATTGCTTTCGACTCAACATGGTGAAAATGTATCATTGGATAAGATTCGTGAAATTGTTCTGCCGATTTTGGAAACTTGTTTGCCAAAGGGGTGGATGCCAGAAAATGACAGCATCTTGATTAATCCAACAGGAAGATTTGTCATTGGTGGCCCTGATGGCGATACAGGCATTACAGGTCGAAAAATTATTGTCGATACTTATGGTGGGGCAGCTCCCCACGGTGGCGGAGCGTTTTCAGGTAAAGATCCTACAAAGGTTGACCGTTCAGCTGCATATATGATGCGCTATTTAGCTAAAAATGTTGTAGCTTCTGGACTGGCCTCACGTTGCACTATGCAAGTGGCGTATTCTATAGGCATGGCCGAACCATTGTCTTTGTATTTAACAACTAATGGTACTGGTAAAATTGCTGACTCAATAATTTTAGATTGGATTAAGCAAAATGTTGATTTAAAACCAAAAGCTATTCGTGAGCTATTAAACTTGAATAATCCTATTTATTTGCGCACAGCTGCATACGGGCATTTCGGGCGCTCACCACAGGAAGATGGTGGTTTTTCATGGGAAAAAACAGATTTGGCAAAAAGTATTGGGCAAACACTACTGAAATCAGCGTAAAAAATTATGAAAACACCTTTTTACATCACCACCCCAATTTATTATGTAAATGATAAGCCACACATTGGCCATGCTTACACTAGCCTTGCATGCGATATGATAGCCCGATTCAAGCAGCTTGATGGTTTTGATGTAAAATTTCTAACTGGAACCGATGAGCACGGACAAAAAATTGAAAAAGCAGCCGCAGCAAAAGGTGTCGATCCTCAAAATTTTGTTGATGATGTTTCATTAAGTTTTCGCAATCTTTGCCCGCTTTTAGACCTTACCAATACTGATTTTATTCGCACAACAGAAGCTCGTCATAAGGTTGCCGCGCAACACCTTTGGCAACAATTGTTAGATAGCGGAAATATTTATTTAGGCGAATATGCCGGTTGGTATGCGGTGCGCGATGAAGCATTTTACCAGGAAGATGAAATTGTTAATGGCAATGCCCCAACTGGTGCTAAAGTAGAATGGATCAAAGAATCTAGTTACTTTTTTAAATTATCTGCATGGCAGCAACCTTTGCTTGATTATTACGCGAAGCATCCAGAGGCAATCCAGCCAGAATCTCGCCGTAATGAAGTTTTACGATTTATTGAAGGTGGGCTAAAAGACCTTTCAATTTCAAGGCGCACATTAAAATGGGGTGTACCTGTTCCAGGTAATCCTGACCATGTCATGTATGTTTGGCTTGATGCTTTAACCAATTACCTTTCAGCGCTTGGTTACCCTAACGATGGCTATGAACCATATTGGAGTCAAGCCATTCATGTAGTCGGTAAAGATATTTTGCGCTTTCATAGCGTTTACTGGCCCGCATTTTTAATGGCTGCAAATATTGCACCACCGAAGACTGTTTTTGCCCATGGCTGGTGGATGGTTGAAGGGGAAAAAATGTCAAAATCCCTTGGTAATGTTATTGATCCTGTCGAAGTTGTTGCAACCTATGGTTCCGATGCTTTCCGCTATTTTATGTTAAGGGAGTTATCTTTTGGTCAAGATGGTGATTTTTCGCAAACCGCATTTTTAGGCCGCTTAAATACCGATTTAGCCAATGCCTACGGTAATTTATGCCAAAGGGTCCTTTCCTTTATTTACAAAAATGCCGAGGCTACAATTCCAACGCCAGGAAATTTTGAAGAAGCAGACAAAGCGCTTTTAGCAATGGCAGAGAATTTACTGCCAACTTTGCGCAAGCAAATTGATAATTTTCAATTGCACCGCTATTGCGAAACTGTTTGGCAAATTATTGCTGAGGCTAATCGTTATGTGGATTCGCAAAAGCCGTGGTCTTTGAAAAAGGAAGACCCTGTTCGAATGGCTACAGTTTTATATGTTTTGACTGAAATTATTCGTCAAATAGCAATTTTAACGCAACCAATTTTACCACTAACAAGTTTTAAAATTTTAGCTATGCTTAGTGTAGAGAATAAAAATTTTGCATCACTTAAGAAGGCTTTAAATCCAGGAATTATAATTTCTGAACCTCAGCCACTTTTTGCAAAGTATAACAGTTAAAAAATGTGGGTGAAATGCTTGCAAGCTTATAACTTTTAATTATAAGCTGACCTTTAACCAAGGAAAACATTAAAGAAGTGACTAAAATTTTGGCTGGCTAACTCTTCGTTAACCTTTGCGAGTTATCCTAATAGCATAGGGTAATAAGGCAAAGGTTAGCATGTCAGATTTTGAAGATGCATGGGGAGGCTACCGCCTGACCACAGCTGAGATCACTTATCATTTACCAGATCATCCATCTTTATTGCAAACTTACATTTGGCAGGAATTTGATATTGCTCCGCAGTATCCACGGCTGCAAGATTTTTTGCAATTTTGGCTGAAAGAAATTGAGGGTAAGTTACATTCAGTTAAGGTTTGTACTGGCGGGCCATTAATGCCTAATTCTGTGCATATGCCAACTTTTACTTTTGCTTTGCACTGATTATTTTTTGTCTATTTACAATTTAGTAATAAGCAATCCTATTGTTTAAACCCTAATTCTGGATTAGATTGTTGAATTTAATGGCAGGTTTGTTTGATTTCAAGGCATAAGCAATAAGTGTTGAAAAGA
>CANMNU010000083.1 GCA_947499175.1 Alphaproteobacteria bacterium | reverse complement strand
AGATTGCTTAGAAGACATTAGTAGTACCCACAAGTCCACAGCCCTCCCAGAGCCCTTAATTGCTCTGGGCATGGGCTTGTGGGCCCTGTGGGCAACATGTCTGTCAAACAGAAATTATTTTTTTTAAAAACCTTCAAAGATAATTGCTCGTATAAATTAGGATCACCTAAGCGTAATAATCTTGGTGGTAAGTCTATATTGTCGATTTCTGTGTACATTGAATTCTAAACCATAGATATATTGTTACATTATGATAGTCTTACGATTGTTGTTCAAGATTATTATCAATTTTTCTGTTTGTTAACCAAAAATTCCACTTAAAGATTTGGTTAATCCGCCAATAAGATTGTCAAATGTTTGGTTAGCTGCACTAATACCTACTTCTTGTATTTTATTAGTCCCTCTTTTTTTTACATCACTTAAACCATCTTTAAATTTTGATTTTTCTTTTTTTCTTTGGTGTTCATGTTTTTCTGCTTCAGTTAGTTCTTTGGGTTCTTCATTTTTTATCCAAATAGAAACTGGTGTTTTGGCTTTGGTGCTAATGATTTTTTTCCACGCTTCATGTTCTTTATTGTTTAATAGTTCAGAGTATTCTTTTTCTAAACCCTTCTTATTTTCAGTAATTATGTTGATAATGAATCTAATTAAATCAGGCAATGGCGATTCTTTTTGGGTGTATTCAAGCAAAGATGCACGCAAACTTTCAAAGGTGCCAACTATTGTGTAGTCATCATTTCTGCCAAAAAGGCGCTCCATTTTGGCCATGCATTTTTCTATATGGTTTAAAAGTTCTTGTCGTGTTCCATTACGTTTTTGGGCATCCAAAACTAATTGAAGAAATAAAATTTCCACCAATATTGGGTTGGCTTGTGAAGAATTTGTATTTTTTCCAGTTAGCGTTGTTGATAGGTGATCAATTCCATTTGTTTGTACACGTACACCATTATCTCTAAATGCTTTTTGCGCATCCTCTGATAATTCATTAAAAACGAGGTGAGCTACATGCATTGCTGGGTTATGTTGTAATTCCTTAATATGATTAAAAACTTTTTTTAGTATTTCTTGATGATCAGTAGGTATAAATCGTTCGCTAATGAATTCATTCAAAAATTGAAGCAAATTTTTTATTTGCTCAATACGATCTCCATCAGCTTCGCCAAAATGCTCAACCAATTGTTTTATTAAAATTTTTAAAATATTATTTTTATAATTTGCTTTGGGGCTAAGTAGTTCATTATTTTCATCTCTCTTGTACCAATCTGGTTCTATGTCACTTTCAGGCATATGCCTGGTGTCACTAATGAATTTATCCATTTTAGTATCAATTCGTTCAGTTTTTAATGACATGTCTGAATTTGTTTGGGTATTATTATAACTTGCAAAGCACCCTTGCAAAGCCAAACAAAAAATAATAAAAAAACGCATATAAACCAAGCATTCTATTTTAGTTAGTATAAGTTATCAAAGGTTAATAGTTGGTAAATGATGCTTCTTATGGTACAACAAATAATCTTTAGGGGAATTTTATGGCTCAAATTTTAGCATTTGAAAAACAGCAATTGCTTCAAACTTTACATAATTTAGAGGCTGAGCAGTCTTTGCTTGGTGCTTTGATGCTTAATAACCAGGCATTTGAAATTGTGGCTGAATATTTGCGTGCTGAGCACTTTTCTCATCCGCTACACAAACTAATTTATGAAGCTATGGTAAGGTTGGTTGATCGTTCACAAGTGGCTGACCCGATTACCTTAAAACCATTACTAGAAAATGACCCCTTAATTAATGAAGCTGGTGGTATTGGCTATTTAGTAGACTTAGTTTCTGGCGTTTCAAGCACAGTTAGTGTGCGTGACTATGCGCGAATGATTCATGATTTTTTTCTAAGAAGAAGCCTTTCTTCAATTGGCGATAATATCATGCGTGATGCCCATGATATGAAAGCTGAAAACACAGCCATGGAAAAAATTGAAGGTGCTGAAAAGCAACTTTATGATTTAGCAAGTACCGGTGATACATCACGTGGTGCTGTCGCATTTAAGGTTGCCTTAACTGAAGCTGTAAAAATGGCGGAAATTGCTTATCGGCGTGAAAGCTCAGTAGTTGGGGTAACCACAGGCTTGCTGGATGTTGACAAATGGCTTGGTGGTTTGCATCCGTCAGACTTACTAATTTTAGCAGGTCGTCCTTCAATGGGTAAAACTGCACTTGCTACAAATATTGCTTTTAATGCTGCAAAAGCTAATTTTGATAATCCTAAAGATGGCGGAAACGTTGCATTTTTTTCATTAGAAATGTCATCCGAACAATTGGCGACCCGTATTTTAGCGACTCAGTCACAAATTTCATCAGATAAAATTCGTCGTGGTGAAATAAGGGCTGAAGATTTCCCAAAAATTGTTACAGCCAGCCGTTTAATTGAAAATTTAGGCTTGTATATTGATGATACGCCGGCTCTTTCAATAACGGCCGTTCGTAACCGTGCGCGGCGTTTACAACGTCAATACGGCATTGGTTTAATTGTAGTTGATTATTTGCAATTGCTAGAAAGTGCAGGGAAGGGTCGTGGCAGTGATAATCGCGTCCAAGAAATTTCTGATATTTCACGCGGTCTTAAAGCCTTGGCTAAGGAACTTAATGTACCAGTTTTAGCGCTTTCTCAGCTTTCTCGTGCAGTGGAACAACGTGAAGATAAACGCCCACAACTTTCTGATTTGCGTGAATCAGGTTCAATTGAGCAAGATGCCGATGTCGTAATGTTTGTCTATAGGGACGAATATTATGAAGCTCGTAAGGAGCCACCTATAGGTACAGATAAGCATATGGAGTGGCAGCAACGTATGGCAAAATCAATGAACCAGGCTGAGGTAATTATTGCCAAACAACGTCATGGTCCAGTTGGTACCGTGAAATTGCACTTTGATGGTAAATATACGCGTTTCAGTAATTTGCTGACTGATGGTCGTTAAAAAATCCCGGACTTAATAATCCGAGATCTAAATGAATAAGTTAATATTACTTTTTGCGATACTGATGAGTTATAAATCCAACCACTCCAATCGCCAATGCTATTGGAATAACACTTAACCCAACTTGATATTGTTCAAGGCTAAAATTACCTGATTGTTGATGGTCACCCATTAATAAGCCAATTGAGCTGTGAAATATATAACCAAACATCATAATAATCATGTTGGCTACAGCTGTTGTAAGTCCAACTAGGCGCTCACGCACGAAAGTGCTTGCAACGTATATAGCAATAATTTGGTAAGCGCAAAACACCCCAACTGCAGTTAGTAATATTGATAAAACTTTGGAGGTACAAAAACCCATCAACATTGCCACAAAGACTACCATCATGAATATACCGGAAGCGATGATTACTTTAACGTGTGACCCAGAACGATCTGCCAAATAGGTTAAGGCAGGAGCCCCCAAAAGCATACCTAAATACATTAACGATGTAATGCCAGCTGCATTTGCTAAAGGTATGCTGTAAAGGCTCTGTAAAAACCCAGCCCCCCAAACATCAGCAAATCCTTCAAGTGGCCCTAGCATCAACCCAGAACAGACGCACACCATAATAACGTGTTTGTTTTTAAGTACTTGAATAACATCAGCCATTGCGTGAGTTGAAGCTACGGTTTGCTTGTGTTGTGCTGGAATAATTATCCTGGCTAACAAAGCAAAAGCTCCGCCAATCCAGCAAAAATACAAAACAATAGTTTGCCAGTTAGTGGTTTCAATTAAGTGCTTAACGGGTAAACCGCCATATAAAGCGCCAAGCAATCCAACGCTAACGCATAAGCCAAGCATGCGGTTAAAGTGAGTTTCAGGAAACCCAATACGAATTACCTTAAATGCCCCTAAAATTGCCCCAGATGAGCCTATGCCCATAATAAAACGCCCAATGTTTGCAGCGGCAATAGTGTCACTAATTATTAATGGCACTATACCAACTACAGTTAACAGAATGCATATGGGAATAACGACTTTTGGTCCCTTACGGTCAAGCCAAATACCAAGTGGGATGTGGGCACCTACATAACCTAGATAATATAGCCCTGCGAACTGACCAAATTCCGTGGCACTAGTGTTAAAGTGAATAAGTAAGTCTGGCATAATAATATTCGGCAATACGCGCAAAACGTATTGGTATGCATAAAACAATGAAGCAACAGCCCACATTGACCAAGCTTGGCACGGTGAAATAGTCATAATAAAAATCTTTCCTCTTTATGAGTTTTTAAAAATATTCAATTGTGATTTTGATTATAGAAAAATGAGCACAGCACTAGCTGCGCAGATTAAGAGAGAGAATAAATAATCTTATGTTATCCATGGTATAATCATATATTATTTTAATCTGTTTTGTCAAATTTTTTAAATATATGGTTGAGTTAATAAATCAAATTAGTTTAACTGAATTTCTCCAATGTCCGAGTTCAGATAGATGTGAGAATTTTTGAGGGGGCGAACGCGCATTAAGTAGCGCCGTAGTGAGCCGTAGTGAGCCCCCTTGCAAGTATAAAAAAAGGTCTCAAAGATAGGTTTGCAACCATCTAACTAGGAGACCTTTATGCAAATCAAAGGATTGCACAAGAATATTTATAAACTCTATGCCTACGCTCGTACACAGGAATGTTTGGAAGTGTACCGTCAAAAATACCAACAACAAGTACAGCGTTGGGAAAAGCTTGCCGCTGAAGGCGTTAGCCTTGAGTTGCGACAAGAAATTGTTGGCATTAGTCGAACTACTTATTATCGCCACAGGAAGATTTTACACAAGCTAGAAAAAGGCATAGCCCCACCTTCCAAAAAGCCTAAGAGCCTTAACAGGCCAAAATGGGGCGAGGCACACAAACAACTGGTACTGCAAATCAGACGAGAAAATCCAACTTATGGAAAAGAAAAAATCTCCATCATCTTAAAGCGAGATCACCAGCAAACTATCAGCCAAAGCACGGTTGGTCGGATCTTGAGGTTTTTAAGGGAAAAAGGACTCATCACCAGGTCTCCCTCAGCCTTACGTACTAAACGAAAACGAGTGTTTAACAAGTATGCAAAGGCTTGGACCTTTAAAGATTATGAAACGATGACACTTGGAGAACGCGTCCAAATTGATCACATGACCGTCACCAAAAATGGTATCACCGTAAAGCATTTCCAGGGTTGGGAAAGAAAATCAAAATATATTGATGCAGGTGTTTTTTCTCATGCCAAAGCTAGCAGCGCGAAACGCTTCTTAATTGATTTTGTTGAGCGAGCCCCTTTCGCAATTGAATCAGTTCAAGTCGATGGAGGATCAGAATTTATGGCAGAGTTTGAAGATGCCTGTGCTCAACTCAAGATTCCCCTAATTGTTTTACCGCCTAAAAAGCCAGAATATAACGGCGGCGTTGAACGAGGTAATCGTACATTTAGAGAAGAATTTTATAACCGAGCAGATCTGTTAGAAGATTCTGTTCGAGGCATGCAAGCAGCACTAAGTAAGGCTCTGGTAAAATATAATACCTACAGACCACATCGGAACTTGAAAGGTTTAACCCCTATGGCGTACATTAAAAA
>CANMNU010000082.1 GCA_947499175.1 Alphaproteobacteria bacterium | reverse complement strand
AGTAAGTTTATTTTGTATGGCGTATTCTAATCCTAATTTAAATAAAGCGTTCGCTCTACCAGCTCCCTGAAGTTCTGGAACTTTTAATACATTTATCCAAGAATCTATTGCATCAAAAGCTTGTTCATTTTTTTCTATTTTTTTTCGTATAACATCAAACGGATTGTCAGGACTTTTTTCAATATTGGCCCGTCTCTTGAAATTAAAACAACCATCACCTCTATCCCCTGTATATTTTTCATCCCCGGCCATCAACACACCAAATAAGCACATTGCTAAAAGTAATATTTTCTTCATTTTGTATTTCTCCACATTTTAAATCATTAAACTAGCAGTTTAACGGATAATAATGCTAAATTTCAATCAAAAATCCTAGGATACAATACTAGAATTGGCGATATTGATACCATAAAATTTTTTATGCCACCGCCCGAAAAGTGTGGAGCAACAGAAGTAGCAATATAATTGGCCTATCTGACGCGTGTTTTTTTGTAATGAGAAGTGATAAGGCAAGCTTTGTAAACTGCCACATAGGTAGTAATACCAATACCAACTAAACCAAAAACATAAATCACAGCCTTTATAATTGAAACTGGATATGGCACCCAAATTTGTAATTGATAAATCACAACTGCCATACAAAAACTGGCTAAAAGTACGCTTGACAAATCTTTAAAAAAGTCAAGACTAAACGTTATTAGAGATTTTTCCCTAAGCTTGAAAGCAAGCAAAAATGCTTGAACCCATGCAGCAAAACCTGTAGCTAAGGCCATACCAACATGCAAAAATTGGCCAATCAACAATAAATTTAGAAAAAGATTTACTGCAACAGTTATCAATCCAATTTTTAGTGGAGTTTTCGTATTTTGCATGGCAAAGAAGCCTGTGGTAAAGACTTTGCTTAAAATATAAGCTGGCAATCCTATTGCAAATGCCGCAAGCGCAGGTGCCGTAGCCATTACACTTTCGCTTGAAAAACTGCCATGTCCATAAATTAAATTGATGATAGGGTAAGCCAACAAAACCAACCCCAAAGCTGATGGAATACTTAAACGCAAGCCTAGTGATATTGCTTTTTCCTGAAGGTTAACGGCATCTTTATTGTTGCCCAATCGTAAAGCTTTTGAAAGGTTAGGCAATAAAACCGTACCAATTGCAACACCAAACACCGACAAAGGTAGTTGATTTAAGCGATCAGCATAATACAAAAAAGATAGCGAACCTGTTGGTAAAGTTGAAGCCAATATCATATCAACAAAAATGTTAATTTGCATAACTCCGGCACCAATTGCCCCAGGAACCATTAAGGTTAGAATTCTAGAAACTGAAGGGCTCAGTACGGGTTTTTGCAAACGTAAATTAAAACCTTGCTTAGCTGCAGCATAATACAACCACATAAATTGCACTACGCCCGCACTAATTACACCAACACAAAGGGCAAATCCAGGTTTTTCAACAACTAATAACAACGCAAGTATCATGAAAATGTTTAAAAGAACAGGTGTTGCTGCTGCTGCTGCAAAGCGATTTAAGGAATTAAGAACCCCTGACAATAAAGCAGCCAATGATATAAATAAAATATATGGAAAGGTTATACGGGTAAATTCAATAGCATAGGCGAGACGATCTGGAGTATCGCAAAATCCAGGAGCGATAATGTGAATAATTGATGGTGTAAAAATCACCACCAACCCTACAAAAATGCACAAAATGCAAGTTAGCCAGGTAAAAACTTGGTTAGCAACCTCTTTTGCTTGCAGCTTACCTTGGCTTGCCAAAACCCCAGCAAATTCTGGCACAAAAGCAGCATTAAAAGCACCTTCGGCAAAAAATCGTCTAAAAAAATTAGGAAATTTAAAGGCAACAATAAAAGCATCAGCAATAACGCTTGCACCTAAAAAATGGCTCATCAGCATTTCACGTAATAGGCCAAATAAACGACTAACGGAAGTTAAACCGCCAACAGTTATTAGTGATTTTTCTAAGCGCACCTATGGTCCTTTTATGCCAATTCAAAAATGGCATCAACTTCCACAGCAGCACCTAATGGTAAACTATTCACTCCAACAGCCACTCTACTATGACAACCTGCTTTTTCTCCAAAAACAGCTAAAAATAAGCCTGAAGCACCATTAATTACTTTTGAATGATCAATAAATGAAGCTTCACAATTAACAAAACCGCCAACACGCACAACTGATGTAACCCTAGACCACCCACCATTTACAGCACTGTTTAAAGCACTTAAAATGTTTTGCGCGCAAAGTCTGGCGGCATCGGCACCTTGTTGAACAGTAAATTCCTTACCCACCCTACCTTTGTACTGCAATTGGCCATCTAACATTGGCAATTGACCTGAAACAAAAACCAAATTACCAACAATCTTATAAACAGCATAGCTGGCAACAGAGTCTTGTAAGGGCGGAAGTACTAAACCTAATTTAGCTAATTCTTTTTCAACCATAATCAACCACCAATCCCTGCAATAAGTGTACGTGGGTCAATTGGTGCTTTATCAGCCCCTCGAATTTGTAAATGTAATTGTGGCTGAGAAACACTACCGGTTGAACCAACTGTTCCAATTTTAGCCCCAGCAGCAACAACCTCCTTAGCCTTTACATCAATCGTATTAAGGTGAGCATAAGTTGAAATTTTGCCATCACCATGCTGAATCATAATCAACTTGCCATAACCTTCCGCTTGTGAACCTGCATACTTAACTACTCCATCAGCAATAGCCTTTACTGCTACCCCTTTTGGAGCAGCAATATTAATGCCTTTATTAATGCTACCATCAGGCAACTTACCATAATTTTTTATAATTTCACCAGCAACAGGAGACCGGTAGCCAGAACTTAAAGATGCAAATACAGGTTCTTTTGAAGCAATTGATTCTGCCCCTTGGGCTTCTGTGATTGTTTCACCTGATGGGAGCGAACCTTCAACAGGCATTTGGTTAGCACTAATGTCATCTAGCGATTTAACTGTAATATCATCTGCAAGTTTTTGTTCACCTTGCCCACCTCTTGCCTTAACCAACAAACGCTGACCTGGCACCAATTGAGCATCCTCTTTTAGTTTGTTGAGCTTTAAAATATCGATTTGAGAAAGCTCAAAACGCTTAGCAACCGATGCCAAAGTATCCCCCTTTTTTACCAAATAATAGGAATTTTTTGAAGGAGTAACTTTGGTTGACTTAGGCATATTCACTACTTCAGCAGGAGTTCGGTTTGTTGCACAACCAACCAATAACAGCAATACAAAGCTTGCTATAATACTTTTCATGAAAACTGTTCCTTTAATAATTCAAGTGTTTTTTTGTGGGTCATATCAACCGACAGAGGTGTTATGGAAATGTATTTGGTACCTACTGCTTCAATATCGGTACCAAATTCTGCTAGCTTCCATGTGTCATCATAACGTTGGCTACCAGGTCCAATCCAGTAGTAGGGTATACCACGTGGATCTTCACGTTCGTGAATACGGTCACAAACTTTACGCTGACCTTGACATGTTATTTTGATACCCTCCACAGATTTGTGGATTACATTAGGAAAGTTAACATTAATTAAAACATCGCTTGGAATAGGATTTTTTAATATTTTATTTAAAACAATAGGCCCCCAATGTTCAGCAGTAGCCCATTTCACAGGCTGTAGATTTTCAATAGTTAAGCTAAAAGCAATAGATGGGATACCTAAAATTGTTGCCTCCAAAGCAGCAGCAACGGTACCAGAATAAGTAACATCCTCAGCTAAATTAGCACCATTATTAACTCCTGAAAGAACAAGATCAGGCATATTTTCAGCCATTAATAATCGTACAGCAGTTAAAATACAATCTGTTGGGGTACCCAAAACTGCATATTTTTTTGGAGAAATTTCAGAAATACGAAAAGGTGTACGCAAGGTTAATGAATGACTAACAGCGCTTTGATCGTGTTCTGGCGCTACAATCCAGACATCATCCGTTAAAGTTCTGGCAATATGCTCCAAAATTTTCAATCCTGGTGCATTAATGCCATCGTCATTTGTAATAAGAATACGCAAATTAAACCTCGATTCTGTCAAACCCAGTATATGGGCGTAGTATCTCAGGAATGGTTATTGAGCCATCTTCTTCCTGATAGTTTTCCAAAATAGCAATTAGGGTACGCCCAACTGCAAGCCCTGAACCATTCAAAGTATGCACAAAATGTGGCTTACCATCATTATTACGATAGCGAGCATTCATTCGTCGCGCCTGAAAATCACCACAGTTTGAACAGCTAGAAATTTCACGGTAATCTTGTGGTCCTGGTAACCAAACCTCCAAGTCATAAGTCTTTTTAGAGCAAAAGCCCATATCCCCGGTTGATAGTAACATTTTACGATAAGGCAGGTTAAGTCTTTGCAAAATTAATTCCGCGGCCGAAGTTAAACGTTCATGCTCAGCATTAGACTGTTCTGGAGTAGTAATACTAACTAGTTCAACCTTCGTAAATTGGTGATTGCGAATCATACCACGAGTATCACGCCCAGCAGCACCAGCTTCAGCCCTAAAACAAGGAGTGTAAGCTGTAACACGCATAGGTAATTGTGCTTCACTTAAAACATCACCTGCAATCATGTTAGTAAGACATACCTCTGAAGTTGGTATCAACCAATGATTGTGGCTAGTTAAAAACATGTCATGACGCAATTTAGGTAGCTGCCCAGTCCCAAACATTGCGGCATCATTAACCAGCAATGGTGGTGTAATTTCTGTATAACCAAACTCTTTAGTGTGAATATCTAACATAAAGTGAGCAAGACTACGTTCAATCCGGCTAAGCTCCCCTTTTAGCAAAACAAAACGTGCACCTGAAAGCTTAGTCGCAGTTGAAAAGTCCATTAAACCAAGAGCTTCACCTAACTCATAGTGATTTTTAGGTACAAAAGAAAAATCTTTGGGGACACCCCACTTTAAAACTTCAAGATTGGCAGTTTCATCTTTACCAATTGGTACGTCATCAGCTGCAAGATTTGGTATGGCGGCTAAGATATCATGAAGCTTTTGCTCTTCAAGCTTAGCCCTTTCCTCAAAACTTACTATTGCGTGCTTTAAAACTTCACCTTCTTCGGCAATTTTATCGGTCTGTTCGCCCTTACGTTTAGCCTCACCAAAAGCCCTTGCATGGGCATTGCGCTGGCTTTGCAAGGATTGCAAATCAGTTAAAGTTTGCCTATGAACCTTATCAAACTCTAAAATAGTCGTGGCTGCTGCTTCTAAATTACGGTTGCTTAATAATTTATCAAACACATCAGGAAATTCCCGAATAAAGCGAATATCATGCATAGTAGTCTTTGTTTAAAGATATTGGTTGTGCCCACTGTATCACAAGCAAGGTCACCCCATAAAGAGCAATCATCGGTAAAGCTAAAGCAATCATGCTTAAAGCATCTGGTGGGGTAATAATTGCACTCACTAAGCAAATAATTAATACCACCAAACGCCAACGAGCCTTTAAGTCATTTAAAGTTACAATATTAAGGCGGGTTAATGCAAATAATACCACCGGTAGCTCAAACCCCAGACCAAAAACAAACATTAGCTTTTGCGTAAAATTCAAGTAATCACTCAACTTTGGCAAAAAATACAATGGTATATTTTTATGTTCAAAACTTATAAAAAAACTAAAAGCCCTG
>CANMNU010000081.1 GCA_947499175.1 Alphaproteobacteria bacterium | reverse complement strand
TGCCTGCTGTAAGTAGTCAGCTTTATTGGCCTCCCAATCAGATTTTGGAATCTGGTAATCATCCAATGAACGGTACTTTTCCGAATGGATAAGATTGAGAACACCGGATTTTATGGCATCGAAAATAGCAAGGTAAAGCAAAGCCTTATTGTCATTTTTCAAAGTGGAGTTCAATTTTTGTCAAAGACGAGTTCAATTTTCCTTCTAAACCATTAAGTTTTAATATCTGATCAGTCTGGTATTTTCATTTTTAACTCACGATAAAGTGTAGACCGTCCGATTTGTAGTTGCTTAGCTATATTTGTTGGCGATAATCCAGATGAAACTAATTTCATTGCTGCATCCAATGTTTCTTGATTCAAAACAGGTCTTCCTGGTTTTTTACCACGTAAGCGAGCTCCATGTATGCCATCTTTGGTCCCCTCTGAGATAAGCCTGCGTTCAAAATGAGCAATGGCACCAAAGACGTGAAACACTAATTCTCCAGCAGCAGAGGAAGTATCAATTTTTTCTTCCAAAGACATGAGCCCAATTTTGTTGGTTTTTTAAGTATTCAACTGTTTCTAACAGTTCCTTTAAACTCCGACCTAACCGATCAAGTCGAACAACACAAAGTAAATCATTGGGCCTGGCATAAGCGATGAGTTCATCAAGTCCTGGACGATTAAAAACTCTACCGCTGATAACGTCTTCAAATAATTTAATTGCTCCTGCCTGTTTTAATCGTTGCCGTTGTGACTCTAAGTCCTGTTGGTGTGTTGATACTCGTGCATATCCCAAAATTCCTACCACTTAATTTTCCCACTTACACAATGTTATAAAAGGTCATGACCTCGTCCATAAATCGTTCGGTTTATAGACACTCTGAATTATCTTAACAACCATCCTCTAAAGCCGTCCATAAAATACGTCTCTAAATATGTGCTATCCATAAATTACCCTTCACTATTTGTGGACGTTTTTGGTAAAAAGCGAACGAATTCTTCAGGGTGAGCTTCTATAAGTTTACTCAGTTCCTCAAACTGCATCTTAAGCATAGTGTGTATATCCCTTTTACGCAGATCGGCTATAGGAATGCCTGTACCTTGTGATAAAATTAACAATGCTTTTTCAGGAAGTATCGTGCGCAAATTACTTATTTCCTCGGGTGTAAGTTCAAGGGCTCTTTTACAAAAAACTTGATAACTTACCCCGTATTCTTCAGCTAAACATTCAATCCATTTATATAAAAGCTGATACTTACCAGGTAAGGTATGTAGTGGCCACCTCTTGATAATCAATAAAGTAGGTTTTCGTAAAGCCTACGACGTTCTGTGGGGGATCGATAATCTGTTTGTTCGAGGATTTCTTGATCAATATATTCCTTGCCTGAGCGAATAGCAGCACATGTTGCTTTTGTTAACAAGGATGCTATTTCTCCAATGGTTCCCTCGCTACGAGTTAAGATCAGTGCTCGAATATTGTTGTCTAGTAAGTCTGACGGATTTCGTAATGGCAACACGCTTTGAAAGCTTGCCAACAATCGCATAAACTCATGATCATTATCCCATAATGGTAATACCAACGGTTCAAACCGGTTTTCTAATTGATCATCGCTACGAATGGCCAAATACGCATCTTTGATACCTACCCCGACAATCGGTAGTTGTAGCTCGTTTCCAAGAAAACGCAGTATATTTAGAAACTCCCGTTGTTTGTGAGCACTGCCGGCCAATATATTATGAATCTCATCAATAATAAGCATCCTTGTTTGTGTAGCTCGTAATAGTTTAAGGGCTATCATTTCGTGTTTTATAATTGATGGATAGATTGCTATGGGTGATCCTAAAGCCGCGATAATAGCAGAGTAAAAACGTTTGATTGTAGGGTCTGAAGGCATTTGCACCATCAGCACAGGCACAATCTCATGGCTTCTATCTTCTGATTCATAAGGTAAGTGCTGACGTCTAAATTTTTCTACAATCATTGTTTTGCCATTATTTGTGGGGCCAATAATGAGCATATTTGGCATTCTTACTCGTTTTGGGCAGCTTAATAGATCCTCCAACCGAATTAATGCTTGTTCAGCGTGCCCATACCCGATCCAATAGTCACTCCGTAGTTTCATGAGTCTTTCTTCAGGTGAAAGTACCGCTATTGCTTGTACAGATGGCAAAAGGTGGTTCAAGACCATTCCCAAACCTCAATATCTGTAAATGCGGTTACATCACCATCCCTAGGATTACTTGCTGTTCTTGATTCAGACGGGATAACCACAGAAGGTTGAACTTTCTGATTCTCGTGCATTCGAGCGCGGTTCCTGCGAACGGAGCGTGTTGTTGAAGCTGCGACCTTAACGATGTAACGTATTTCATCAATAGCTTTAAATAGAGAGGATTCCTGCACATGTTGTTTACCGTTATCCTTAAGACGTTTTAAAGCAACGCGATGTTCAAACAAACTAATTGCAGGATGCGATAGTGTGCGATATGGCACTTCTAGATACCCATCTTCAGGAAGATGCACGTAGATACGGCTTAAATCTCGAGGGTCTCGGCGAATTAAGAATTTTCCATACTTATCGCGTTCACTGATCAATGGACTTAAAGCATTGGTGTAATACGCAATATGATCCAGCATAAACCCATCTCGACGTAAGATTCGATGTTCTATGGGCAGAAAATCAATCAAGAATGCTTTTCCACTTTTAATCCTTGAAAATTCTTCTCTGGCAGTTTTCATTTGAGCTACGCCATTTTCATAGAGTTTTATAGGAGGCAGATCAATCCCTGTATGCAGTTTTAGGTGATAGTATTTCGTAATTGCAATCGTTAACCAATGTTCAAGTTCTGCAAGAGTTAAACATGCTTGTTTATCAGAATTGTAACTTCCTCGTTCTTCAATGTTAGAAAATGTTGTGCCAGGCAATGTATGGATGAGTTTCATGAATGTGCCGATGACACGTTCGATAATTCCACCATAATGGGGTTGTCCTAGAGGTCGATATTCAATGCGGATACCATGTTGAGCGCAGCCACGTGCCAATGCTGCACTGTGAAAATCTGAACCATTATCAACATGAATTGCTTTGGGTTTTCCATGAATTGGCCATGACGCATCAATATTATGCATGGCTAACCAAGAATCTTTCTCCATTGCAATATGCGTAAGACATAACCCTACTGATACGGCAGAAGGTGCTTCTAAAGACAAGACAAATCCGGCAATGCAGCGGCTATAAACATCAATCGCAATGGTTAAATAGGGTCTTCCAATCGGTAATCGATCAATAGGATCAACGAGAATAATATCGACTAATGTATGGTCAATTTGAACGACAGATAAAGGGTAGGCCACCTCAGGAAAGCATCCTACTATGGGTTTCATAGAGACATTATCCTCATCTCTTATTTTGAGTTGAGCATTTGACATTGCGCAAAGGCGCCGTCGTATTGTTGCTTCCGAAGGTGTCACGATCATTTTTTCAGCACATTGTTTGCGGATTTCTTCTACAATGCGGGCAGGACTGAGTTTTTGGGGCGTAAGATAAAAAGAGTCAATGATATCGCAAATCAAAGATTCTTGGGACTGCGACAGCCTAGGTCTTCCTCTGCCACCATTTGGCTTATTTGGAATAAGGGATGTCAGCAAGCCTTCTAAAGCACGACAATTACGAATCAAACGGTAGATGTAGCGTGTTGACAGTTGGAGTGTTGTTGCTGCTTCCAATATAGACTTCCTGGAACATTTCCGTTGAACTGCAAGAGCACGTATAATGTCAGCTCTCTGTTGTCCGACATTCCAATGGTCGTCATTGATTTTTGAAATATCTTCCATGAGCTAAGCCAAGCTAATTACACAAATTGAACTTCACTTTGATCAAAACAACATTTTTTGAACTTGTCTATGACAAAATTGAACTCCACTTTGAAAAAACTATCTACGCAAATCCAGCATTCTTCTCAAGAAATTGAACTCCACTTTGAAAAATGACAAAGTCTACAAGAGGATCTTACACGTGTTAATAACAGGCTTGAAGGCTGCCTTACAAAAAGTAAATCAATTAAAAAAATCTGGCAGGATTATGTTAAGGATTTAGAGGCTAAAATTACAAAGGTAGAAAAGCAGATCCAAACCTTAATAGAAGAAGATCAGGAGCTAAACAAGCAAGTAGAGTTGTTAGAAAGCATTCCTGGGATTGGACATAAAACGTCTGTAGCAATTTTGTCTGAGTTACCTGATATAAAGAATTTTAAGAATGCCAAGGAAGTAACAGCATTTGCAGGTTTAGGCTCTAAACGGAAAGAATCTGGGACATCGGTTAGAGGTAGAGGATCTCTATGCAAAAGGGGAAGTAGTGCTTTAAGGAAGGCGTTATTTTTTCCTGCGATAGTTGCAAAACAACACAATCCGATTTTGAAAGAGTTTAGTGAAAGGCTTGTAAATAAAGGAAAGAATGGCATGGTAATTGTCTCTGCAATAATGCGCAAACTTTTACATATCATTTATGGAGTACTAAAGAACCGGCAAGTATTTAAAACAAGTTAATATTTTTTTCTTTGTTATTGTAAAAATAACTAAAGACTAAAAAGCCTAGGGTTTGTCAAGGTTTTAAGCGAAGCATATCTTGACAAGCCCGGCTTTTGTCTTATTATCCATTGGAATAACAAAAAAATATTAAAAAAACTATTGACGTTCAAGACGGTATCTCATTTTTGCTGGCTTTCCCCAAATTTAATACTATTTTTAGCGGCATCCAACATATCTCTTCCTGTGTTCGCCACTTCCTTAACCCCCTTATCGCCTACACGCCTTACTATTCCTTTGTCTTGTTCTGTATGTACTTCTTGCTTTAAAGCTGCACCGTGATTTAATACTCCGCTGGCATCTGTTTTAATCGCTTGGCTATGTTCAGCCTGGAGAGCATCTACTTTTTCTCTGGTTGGTGCTCCTTGGCTTATGTTTTTGGTTAAATCACTTGCCTGTTCTCTAACCGCTTTTAGTGAATCTTTAGTTACCGGATATACTTGATGACTTTGTTCCTGGTCATAGCTGTTTCTTGACGAATTGCCTGACGATAGTGAGCTTACCCCTGGGCTTCTACTATTTCCACCCACTTGTTGCATAGATGGTCCCATTGATTCTTGGGAAATAGTATTAGAGCTCATCGTTGCTGATCCACTACTTGCACTACTATAAACATCGTTAGAAACTTGACCACTGTTATATTGCCCTATACTTTTCCCCTCCTCGCTTACAGCTTTTAAAGAATCTCTAGTTACGGCATGCACTTGATGATTTTGTTCCTGATCATAGCTGTTTTTTAGATGATTTCCTGATGATATGCTATTGGTTGGATTCATGCCTTGTTCAGCCATATATCTTTGCGCATACGCCATGGTTTGTACTGGACTTGCTGCCATAATGTGTGCTGCCCCATGAGCTCCAATCTTACCATTAGTATTGTCTGCCGGCTGATTTGCCAACCATTCCCCAAACTGCTGATTATGATTCGCATTGATCGTGGCACTATTCGCTTTCGTAAAGCTTGCTTGATTGCTGTAATCCTCAGCCTGCCTAAAGCTTTTTGCGGCTTCTGTCCGTTGACTCATACCCTGTTCATAAGAACCTGAAGTTTCCTCAGCCAAACGCCTTGCTGATTCATCGTTAAGATTGTGGGAGAGTTGTTTCGATGCTTGGGCTGCACTACGCATTGCTTC
>CANMNU010000080.1 GCA_947499175.1 Alphaproteobacteria bacterium | reverse complement strand
AGAATTAGGGTTTTAAAGTTGAGTTGCTTGGTGGATTTTTTCCATGTAACCAATTTAACAAAACCACAAAAAATGGGTAACAACAAAAAAGTACTGTTGCTAAACCAGTTCCAATTGTTTCCATTGAATAAAAAAAACAAAAAGTTGAGCTTTCATAGAAAATTGCAGCAAGGGCAATAAGTATTAAACCATCTTTTGATACTATATCTTGCCATTGTTTTTTTGAATTTAAGAATGGTAATAGAATTACTATTATTAACAAATATCGCCAAAATAAAAAATCTGAAACACCAAAACCTTCTTTTATTAAATGTTCCCCGAATAAACCAGATGTTCCGTAAAACGCCCCAGACAAAATTGCAAGCCAAACTCCTAAATTCACTAATCGACCTTTTAAATTACCCTGCAAATATTGCAGTACTTATGCTTGAAGTTTGCGGTATATCTTTGCGTTTGACAACAATGCCAGCACAAATCAAAAGTGCCAAAAATGGTAGAGTGGGCTGTCCACCTGGTCATGATCTTAATAATAGAATTGGTTGTATTTTTAGGCACGCGCAGCATAAATTGCTGCGGTATAGCCGGCTGGGCCTGTGCCAATAATTAGGGTTTTTGTGTGGTTGGTGGTGCTCATGGACAATCCCTATTTTTAAAAAGGTTTGTATAAGTAAAATTGGATACTTTTAAATTAAAAGTTTTGCGAAAAAAATATGTAAAGTTTAGATGCTGATTTTAACAAATTATTAACTTTTTGATGATATGGGCTCTCCACCCCCATCCCCCGCCCTAATAGGGTGGGCCGCCCGCCTCGGCTCCATCCTATAATGCAGATATGCTTCGCCAATAGCATCTTTAAGGGCTAAAAAATGATGCTTGCAAAAAATATCTGGAGACTGGCCTTTTCTCATTTTTATGTTACCACAGACATAGTTAATAAATTACTAAGATGCTAAATAAATATTTGCTATAAGCACTAACTACATTGGCAAACAAGCTCGAACTAATCCTGTAAATAGCGGGTGAGGTCTGAATGGCCGTGACTTTAATTCTGGGTGAAATTGGGCTGCAATAAAAAACGGATGTGGGCGATATTCAATAATTTCTGGCAGTAACCCATCTGGTGACATTCCTGAAAACACGTAGCCTTTATCCTCTAAAGCTTGTTTGTATTTCAGGTTAACTTCATAGCGGTGGCGGTGGCGTTCGGAAATTTGCGTATTACCATACAAATTAAAGGCTAGGGTTCCCTCTAAAATTGTGCAATCAAACGATCCTAGGCGCATGGTGCCCCCCATATCATCTGATACTCCACGAATTTCTTTTTGTTCGCCGCTCATCCATTCGGTCATTAAAGCGACGACTGGGTTATTGGTAGGGCCAAATTCTGTGCTAGAAGCATCAGTTTTGCCAAGTACATTACGGCAAGCTTCAATAACACTTAACTGCATGCCAAGGCAAATACCAAGAGTTGGTATGTTATTTTTGCGGGAATAATTGATTGCTTGAATTTTACCATCTATCCCGCGGGCGCCGAAGCCTCCAGGAATAATTAAGCCGTCTACGCTTTGAATTTTGGCAAGCATGGTTTCATCTTCAGCATCAATCCACAGTTTTTCAATTTCAACTTGCTCTGCAATACCGGCATGGGTAATGGCCTGATCTAATGATTTGTAAGCATCTTTTAATTGCACATATTTGCCAACTATACCAATTCTTACTTTGGCTTTGGGTGTATTTAGTTTGTTTATCAATTCTTGCCAAGGTTTCAAATTAGGGTTTGCTTCAATTCCAAAAGCTTTTGCTACAGCAGTATCAAGCCCTTCTTGATTGTAAATTAAAGGGATTTCATAAATATTGCCGGCATCCTGGGCGCGAATTACGTTTTCAGAATTAACGTTACAAAATAGTGCAAGTTTTTGTTTTGCATCCTCTGGAATTTCGTGTTCACTGCGGCATAGTAAAATGTCTGGGCGCAACCCTAGGGTTTGCAGCGCCTGTACTGAATGCTGGGTTGGTTTGGTTTTTAGCTCTCCTGCTGCGGCTAAATATGGCAACAAGGTAACATGCATAAGTAGGCTATTTTGATTGCCTAATTCATTACGTAATTGGCGAATTGCTTCAAAAAATGGTAGCGCTTCAATGTCACCAACTGTACCACCAACCTCACAGATAATAATATCTACATCATCGCAGCCATTGCGTATGAAATCTTTAATTGCGTCAGTAATGTGTGGTATTACCTGAACCGTATCTCCTAAGTAATCACCTCTGCGCTCTTTTGCAATTACTGCGGAGTAGATTTTTCCAGAGGTTACACTGTCAAACTGTGTCGCATCTTGGTTAGTGAATCTTTCATAGTGACCTAGATCAAGGTCTGCTTCAGCACCATCGCTTGTTACAAAAACTTCCCCATGTTGATACGGGTTCATGGTGCCAGGGTCAACGTTTAGATAAGGGTCAAGTTTTCGCAATCGTACTGTTAGTCCGCGTGCTTGTAATAGGGCACCCAAGGCCGCACAGGCTAACCCTTTACCAAGGGAAGAGCTTACTCCCCCCGTTGTAAAAATAAACTTGGCCATAGCTTAACTATTTACTTGGTGTTTCTGCAGGGGCAGGAGCTTGTTCAATAATTTTTGTTTGATTTTTAATTGCGTTACTGTTGATTACGGTCATTAACAAACAATTACCCATAAACAAAGCAGCGAGTACGCCCGTCACCCTTGTCAAAAGGTTGGCTGATCCGCGTGCTGTAAACATGCTTGAGCTGCTGTTACCGCCACCCATGCCCAAAGCTCCACCTTCGCTGCGTTGCAAAAGAATAACACCTATAAGCGCTAAAGTTATAAAAATTTGTATAGTTAACAGGGTGTTCATAAAATCCTCAATTGTTACTTAGGGCTAATTATCATAATCATTTGTTTGCCTTCAAGTTTGGGGTTGTGGTCAATTTTGCACACTTCCTCAAACATTTTGCGAACTTTGTTCAAAATTTCAACTCCAATTTCTTGATGTGACAATTCGCGGCCACGAAACCTTAGCAAAATTTTTACTTTATTACCTTCTTCTAAAAAGCGCTTAATTGCTTTGCACTTAATATCAAAATCGTGTGGGTCGATCATAGGTCTCATCTGAATTTCTTTTACAAGAACGACCGTTTGCTTTTTCTTAGCTTCAGCTTTTTTCTTTTGTAATTCGTACTTGTACTTACCGAAATCAAGAATTTTGCATACGGGAGGCTCAGCATTTGGAGAAACCTCTACTAAATCGAGGCCGGCCTCTTGAGCCATTTTGAGTGCCTCTGATTTTGTTAGTACTCCAACCATTTCGCCTTTTTCGTCAATCAGACGAACTTTGGCAGAATGAATTTCAGCGTTTACCCTTGGCCCGTCATGATTACGTGAATCACGGCTTGCCATGCCATCATTAGGAAAGCGGCTAATAACAAGTCTCCTTTAAAGACAATAATATATACATGTCAGAAACTATCACAAATAAGCCTGCTACGTCCATAAAAATTGCCTTAATTCTAAAGAGTTTTTTGTTGGTGTACTAATTTTGGGGGTAATAAACTATCCTTGTTTTTATTGCCGTACCACAGTCTTTGTAAACAGTTATTTATTTGTGCCCCCAAAATATTTTTTGCTAAAAAATAAGTTACTTGAACTTCTTTTTTGTATCCATTGATACGCTCTAGTATAGCAGAGATTCTGGTTTGCTTGGGCTTGGCTGTTGGCAAATCTTGTGATGGCAAGAAAGATAACTCCTTGATAGTGCTAGATTTAGGCGTGATGCCGTGGGATACCCAGTAACTATAATTATTCTGTGCATCTTCGTATCCCCACTTGTATGAATTTCTTGCGTCTGCTTCTGTTGGCAGTGTAATGCACCCATGTTCTAGCCAAAATGAGCTAGACCTCCATAATAAAGGGTGAACCAAACACGTTTTTTCATTTAATTTAGGGTTCTTATTGGTGATTCCCCCGTCTAAACAGCGGTTACCACGCCATTTTGAAAAGAAAGAATTCGATAGTAAAAACGGAATATGGCAAGAAGTAAAAACTGTTTCTAAAAGATCGTCATCTGAAGAGTACTCGGAAACTAATTCGTTTCGAAAAATCCATGGAATTTCTTTTTTGATAAAAGGAATTTGCCATTTTCCACCCCAATCAGCATGAGTGACCGAAATAGAAAGTCGCCCATCAACATTGGTGTGCATGCTTTTTTCACTCACCATACCTTCATTGACTTCTTTAGCTAGAGCAATAAAATTTCTTTGAAGTATTTCCCTCCAGTGGGAAAAACCTAAAAATGGCATTTGGTGTTTTTCTTTTGCCGAATTAAGTAGTGCCTTTTCAAAAAATTTTTCAGCGGGTAGCTCAAGTGTTCCCGCTAAGGCACCCCAACAGCCAGATGAATCTCCCAGGAAGTGTGTTTGAGAAAGATCAAAATTTTCTTGAAGGTGTTGTAGTACCCCAAGTTCGTACATGCATGAAAAGTAATTTCCTCCAGAAAAGCTAATGGATGCTACGGGGGAATCAAGCTGTTTATCGTTATGTGATGGAAAGGTATTTGTTTGGGGTATATTTTTGGAAGTGTTACTTAGTGTATCAAAAACGTCTGTTATAATTTCTTTATCGCTTGCGTAAGCAATATTTATAAATGTTGCAAAGACGCTTACGTAAATTAGTTTTTTCATAACATTAGGTTTTTAAGTACTGTATATGCTAATAGTGCATCAAAAAAGTTAAAAATTGGTTAAAAAATACTTTGTTTGAGGTTTGGTTTTTATCGTATTGTGCCCTTAACGAGGTTAATCGTTGTTTTGATACAGGGGGATAAAATGAAAAAATCTACATGTTTAACGTTTTGCGTAATGATTCTAAGTTCTTTGTCTTTCAAAGCTTTTGCAGTCGATTTTAATTCCGAGCTATCTTTACCTGGATTTAAAGAGGCTGGATTTAAAGTTCAACCTTTAGTTGCTTTCAAGCCAGAATCGGAAAATTCTTTCCACAATAACTTAGTTAATTTTTATAAAGATTCTGGAGAGTTTGCTAAACGTGTTTTCGTTGTTACTGATTACCCCAAAGCATTGGGTAAGACTGAAGTAAATTACGCCCCTCCAAGATCTAAAATTCCAGAAACAGAAAATTTAATTCCTTTTGAGACTGTTGTTTTGTCCAGATACAATGGAACAGATGATACTCACTTACCAAAAATTCTTACTAGTTGGATTGAAACTGGTTTTTCCTCTCATGCTGTAGTTACGCTTGATGGAACAATAGTTTACTGGGTAGACCCTATACTATGTAAAGGACAGATGGCTGGAACATGGAACAAATGTTCTGTTGAGGTTTTGGTGGCTACAGATGTGGGTCAACGTCTTGTTGATATTCAGGTTGGCTCTCTTAAGTCTATAGTTGATTTTGCTAATGCTTTTGTTAATGCTGGGAAAGAGAAAATACAATATATGCTTTCTCATGGAGAAGCCAGGGGATCAAAATCAGAAGGAACAATAGTGGATATTGACGCAGTCAGAGAAACTTTAGTACTAAGCAATACTATAGTTATTAACAAATAATTTGATTACAGGAGATGTTCGTTAAATAACCCTTCAATAGTTCCACCCAGGCGCCTCCTAATGGCTTTAGCCTGAGCCCATTTTTTCTCAATTGGATTGAGATCTGGAGAGTAAGGAGGTAGGTAAA
>CANMNU010000079.1 GCA_947499175.1 Alphaproteobacteria bacterium | reverse complement strand
CATCCCAGAGCTTAACTACGCATACACAGCAGCTGCCGTATATTTGCTGCGAAATAACCCCGAAACAGGTGCGAAGGAAATTTTAATAATAAATGAACAACAAAAAACTATAGCAAATATTATTGGTGGAATTTCAGAAAAGGGAGAGTCACCCGAGGAAACAGTAATTCGGGAAACCCGTGAAGAAGTCAGCATTACATTAAATAAAGACAAACTAAAGCTTGTAGCTGTTGCTCATACAGTACGACCTGATAAAAAATCTTTGGTGGAATTTCTTTATGTGTGTGACGAATTTGAAGGCACACCAAAGGTTGATGGTAAAGAAGTCAGTGAATGTACTTGGGTTCCAGTATCCAATTTATTAAAAGAAGGTGTCAAAATTTTTGAAAAACCATTTAGCCCATTTTGGCAACGGTTTTTGAAAAATGAATTTAA
Source organism: Alphaproteobacteria bacterium (assembly GCA_947499175.1). GTDB lineage: Bacteria > Pseudomonadota > Alphaproteobacteria > Paracaedibacterales > CAITNM01 > CAITNM01. Next base: position 5,306 of record CANMNU010000079.1, on the reverse strand, counting down.
AGAATGAATTTAAAGATTGTGAAAACGGAGCTGCTATAAACAATAACAAAAAAGCTTATCAGCACTTTAGTTCTGTCGATTAGTTGTAAAAAAAGGAGCAACCAAAAGTTGCTCCTGATTTAATTCTACCTATTTTTACAGTTAGCTAGGTGCTTTCCATAGCACTAGGCAGTTTCTATAACTGTTGGTGCAACCTCTGGTGCTGGTGCAACCCATGGGATCAACGCTACTGATGGCATAAATCTTGTCCATTCATCATTTTGGGCTGCTACTAATCGATTGTAAGCAGTTCTCGCTTCAGCAGGAACATGAGCTAACACATCAGCGGTTAAGCCAGAAACTAAAGTGTTTGTGCGTGCTTCAACTTCTGTTAACCAACGTTCTGTTCGCTTTAAAGCTACTTTTTTGATTGTTTCATCTGCTTCCCGCAAGTCTTGTCTTTGCTCATTGGTTGGCACATTAGCTTCAGATACCTTTTGCCCAACTAAACCTAATACGGCATTTTCATCTTTTGCAGTATTTACCAAATAATGTGCTGTTGGTACTTGTATTTTTACGCGTTTTCCATTCACTACATCAAAAAATATTTCTGTGTATACTGCCCCACGGTTTACGTGCAACGTGTCCATAAAGACTTTACCTTGCGCTGCATATTCAGCAATTGTAGTTGGCACATCTGCTCCATAAACATGAACGCCAACTGATGCTAAAGAACGTGTTCCTATTCTTGCAAAAATTTCTTCATTAGTTAAATCAGAGCGTGGATTGAAGAAAGTCTCTAATTCATTAAATTTATCTGAAGTTTCTCCACTTGTAGCGTTTGCACACAAGCGCGTGATTGCCTTTTCAAGGGTTGGTGCTTCAAGTACATTTGCTTTCATTGCATATGCTTCATGCAATGCTTGGAATAACGCTGTAATACCAGTATTGTATCGTCTACGCGCAATTTTTTCAGCTTCTTTACGCTCAGCATTATCAGCATCATCTGGTGCCAATGATTTTGCAGCTCTTAAATCTTCTACAGCTCTACTTTCTTTAGCTTCTACATATGCTAATAACGTTTGGTTAAGTGCATTAAAACGAGAAACCATGTGCCCAGTTGCTAGTGGTAAAGCTTCAGCTCTTGGGTTTTTACCAGCAGCACTTGCTGCATTCAACAAGTTTATTATTGCTTGTTTTACCTCTCTTCTGCGGTTATCAACAAAACCATGAGCTTCATCGTGCATTGCGCCAACCGCTGAATCTAATTTAATGCCATGGGCTGTGTATTCGTCATACGTTAAGGGTACGCCGAAAATTTGGTGCAACCACATTTTTACCAGTGTTGTAATGCCAATTTTACCAGCATCTATCATTGGCAAATAAACACTTTTGTGTAATCCAAGACGCTTAGCTTCTTTACTTATAAGTTTTTTCATATTCCAGTCTAATGAACCTAGCTGTAGTCCCGGTTTATGTACATCCTGGCCTCTGGCTTCGTCATCTATACTATTTGTAATGCAAGCCACAGAAGAATGCTGCCATGCAGGCACGACTGGTTGACCAGGTGTTCTTAGGTGAGTTGGTGTATCAGCCAGCGCACCAAAAAATAATTTCATATCAGGAACTGTGCTTAACAAGTCTTGTGCTTCTGGGCTTCCACCACCTGATGCTAATAATAAACCACGCACAAACATAACGTGTACTAAACGCCATTGAAGTTCGCCTACGCCACCCGCTGCGGCTTTAGTAGACTCTTGGTATATGTTATCCCACAAAGCCAAGAATTCTGGTGTATCTTCTCTTGTATTTTCTCTTCTTGTTTTTAAACCAGCCATGAAATTAAAAAACTTCTTAAAATAGATATCGCGTAAAGCTAATATTTCTTCTCTAGTGGCAGATTTCCAATCAGCTTCAATTTTACGAATAACAGAAACAATACCAACATCACCTAATTTCTCAAAATCTTTCATTGTGGCGGGGTATAAATCTGCTAGTCCTGCATCGGTTTGATTAAACACCCTAAAGTGAGGAGCTACACCAACTGCAGCTGCTAAGTCTACACTTTCTATACCAGCTCCTCCAGCTGCAGCTCCAGTTGCAGCTCCATGTACCGGTAAACAAGTAAGGCACAAAGCCAATGCTAATATTTTCGATTTTTTCATTTAATTCCCTAATGGTTTATTTTGGTCATAAGTGTTATATAGTATCCTGTATTTAAATTGTCAAACAATAAAACTATATAAAGCACAATGGAAATGTATTTTACAACTTTGTGCATAAAACTGCGTGCTTTCCATTTCTGTTCCATATAGACTTGTTATATAACCCATTATTGTAATAATGACTTAATATGAACTTAGGAACTTGGCTGGCAATTTTGTCTGGGGCTCTTTATGGAAGCTTGGGATTATTTGGCGTCTATTTGCTTCAATCAGGGCTTGAAATCAACGAATTCCTATTTTGGCGTTTTCTTTTGTCGGTTGTTGTGCTGCTGCCTTTTTTAAATACTAAGCAACATTGGAAGGACGTTATTTCCAAAAAAGGTCTGCTGACTATAGGTATTTCTTCTATTTTTTATGCAAGCGCCACAAGTTTTTATTTTTTTGCTATTAAGTATATTGGCAGTGGGTTGGCCATGGTTCTATTCTACTGTTACCCTATTTTTGTAGTGCTGCTTGATTGGTTGCATGGAAAAAATCCCCCAAGTTCCGTTATTTTAAAAGGCCTGGCTATTGTATTGGTGGGAGTGCTTTTTTTGAGTGATCCTAGCAATTGGCACTTAAGCATAGAAGGAATTGGTTGGGGACTTTTCTGTGCTTTTGCTTTCGGTGTGTATTTTTATTCTTCTCAGCGCTCCATTAAAAGCTTGTCAGTATTAAGTGGTACCTTTTGCATTTGTTTCGGTAACTTTTTAGTTTTTGCTTTACTTATAGCCTACAGAGGCTCCGTATACATACCAACTACAGCTTGGGTTATTGGAAACATCAGCGGATTAGCAATTCTTGCCACCGTATTGCCTATTTACCTGGTGTACGTAGCTATGCGCACCATTAACAGCACAAAAGCATCTATCCTTTCTGTGTTTGAACCTATTGTTACTATCATTCTTGGTATTATCTTTTTGCAGGAAAAAATTACCATAGCACAGTACATTGGGGTGATTATTATTTTGGGCGGGGTTTACATTGTGCAAAGCTGTAAGAAAGCCAAACCTGTTAGCTAACGACTTTCTTACCAGAAAGGTATAAGCAACCTGCAACAATCAGCAGCATTCCGAATGCTTGCCCAAGATTCACTGACTCTCCAAACACAAAATACCCAACAGGAACAGCCAATAAAAGCCTGGTGTATTCAAAAGGTGATATAAAACTGACTTCAGCAAAACTTACCGCTTTGATATAAGCAAATTGTGAAAGCGAACCAAATATACCAACGGCAATTAATAACAGTAAATCTGCGTTGTGAATTGGTTCATTCGATATACAAAAGCCAACAAATGCAATGCTACCCAAAATAAGAGTGGATGTAAGCATAATTAAGATTGCTGAATCTTTATTGCTAAGTTTTCTGGCTAGTGTATTTGCAGAGCTTGCTAAAATACAAGCGCCCAACCCCGTAAATATATAGTGCATATCCAAGTTCATATATCTGGGCTGCACAATAAACAGTACTCCTAAGTACCCCAAAATAAGCGCCAATATTTTGGGCTGACTAAGCTTCTCTTTTAAAAATAACATACCAAAAGATGATGCTAGCAACGGTCCTGTAAAGCCTACGCTAGTTGCGATTGCTAATGGAAGATTACGGTAAGTCTGATAGGTTAAAAGTGTTGATGCCCCAATACACAAAGCCCTAGTTATATGTAACCATACGGAGGCTTGTAACTTGTTAAGGCTTGATAATTTCGGCAAAAAAACAGGCAAAAAAAACAACATGCCAAAAAGGTAGCGCACACAAAATAATGTAAAATTATTTGTGCTTCCACTCAAAAATTTTGAGGTGGTGACCCCGCAAGTAAAGGTTACACACCACCCCAATATCCACAGTAAACCCTTATACTTTGGGTGCATCAATTTTTGGGAATAAGGTTTTTGTTTTTCCACTTAGGCGCAGATTACATAGTCCGGCTATTTCTCTCCAGGCAATGTTCCAAGCAATGAACCCTAATCGATCTTGAAAACTCATAGCTAGTCTTGTTAAGTAGCTAGCTGGTTTTTTATCACTGGCGTGACCAATCGTGTGAAAATCAACTGGGAAGGGAGTTAATTCACAGTTGTTTGATTGGAATATATTTAATGTGCGTGGCATTAAGTAAGCAGATGTTATCAATAGCCATTTTTTATGTTTTGTATTGCCTATAAGTTTTGATGCTTCTTCCGCTACAGCTTCCAAAGAACTTAATTTTTCATTACTGACGGTCTTAATTCTTTTATGAGAAACCCCAAGAGAAGTCGCGAGCTTTAGGAATTCATCGCTTTCTAATTTTGAACCAGCAAAAACAATTTCTGTATGTGGATGTGAATGGGCTACTTTTAAAGCGTCAAACAGTCTTCCCGCTGTTTTATGATAAACAGCTGAACCGCTAACTTCTGTTTCAAATAAACATAAAGAACCACCAGTAATCACCATGCCGTGAACATTGCGTGGAACCTGAGTAACTGGAATTTTTGCTTCTAGGTGCCTTAAAATATAACGTCCACTAAATGGAAAATCACCCATCATGAATATTAGCAAAATTGCCGCTGTGCTCATCACAGGTTTTTGCAGCGAACAAGTTTTATTACACAACTTACGCAACGTTCCAAATACAAGCAGTGTAATAACAATAAGATCAAGGTTTATTAACAATGACCATAAAACTTTGACGAAAATCATAAAATACCTCTAAATAAACATGCGAGCCCATTGTGCCGCATTTGTGTGTAAAAGAACAACGGAAAAATTGATGCTGAAAATTATTCCCTATCCTTCGCCTAATTTTAATGATCGTCCAGATGGTGCAAAAATAGACTGTGTAGTGTTGCACTATACAGATGTAGCAACTATGGAAGAAGCTCTGCAAATTCTAACTGATCCTAAACGTGAGGTCAGCAGCCATTATGCTATCGACGAAGACGGTACGATTTATCAATTGGTTGACGATGCAAAACGTGCATGGCATGCGGGCCCTAGTTCCTGGGAAGGTCAAGATAATGTGAACCATTTTTCCATAGGTATTGAACTACAAAATGGAGGGTACCTTGCTGGTTATGCTTTAACAGGCGTTTGGCCCAAATTTCCTGATGTGCAAATTAATGCTCTAAAAAAATTATTAGCTCAATTAA
>CANMNU010000078.1 GCA_947499175.1 Alphaproteobacteria bacterium | reverse complement strand
TTCTGCGCAAAAATCATCCAGCAAAACAAATAAGTCTGTGATATCTTTCTTCATGGAAGGCCGTTTATTAAATCAATAGCTAATCTTAGCTAAAACTGCCTTCTAACTCTCGCAAATACTCACTTCTAATCCAGAATTGGGGTTTATAGTGATTTTTGGTAAGAAGTTTACCCAGACCATGACATTAGTTGCTGATAAATATGAGTATTGATTGCTTTTTTACCCAAATAAACTGTGGTTACAGCTTGCAAAATATCTTTAGAAATTTCTAAATAAACTTTGCAAGCCCCAGTTGGCAATACTTTTATTTCTTCTAGTAATCCCTTTAACAAGGAGCTGCTGTTAATTTTTAAAGTAATTTGGGTAAATGGTTGTAAATCATCAAGTTTATAAATGTTGTTAGCAGTTAGACGTATCTGCTCATCATCTTTCTTAATGTTTATATCTAATGCCAACAATGTTCCTTCCTTAAGTAAATCTTGTGAGCTTGTATAAATTTCACTGAATAAAGTAACTTCAAATGAACCTTGTTGATCGGATAAACTTAAGAAAGCATATTTTTGACCTTTTTTACCAGTACGCACCGTAATGCTAAGCACAACTCCTGCAACACGAATAGAATTAATCGGTGAACTTGCAAACATGGTTGATGGTGTAATTTGCAGTCTTTGTAATTGTTCTTTATATGCGTTTAATGGATGATCTGATAAATAAAATCCCAACGCACTAAATTCTTTTTGTAAACTGCTTAAGCCGTCCCATTTTGGCACAACAGGTAATTTGAAATTAATTACAGAGCCCTGAGTTTCACCAAACATGGTACGTTGAACACTTTGTGACTTACTTTTTTTAGAAGCAATATAACTAATGTGTTCTATTGCCTCAAAAAGAGCACGTCGATTAGGTTCTAAGCAATCAAATGCTCCAGCACCAATCAGATTTTCTAATAAACGCTTATTAAGGTGCTTGGCATCAACTCGTTCAATAAAATCAACCATACTTACAAAAGGCTTGTTGCCACGCACACTTGTGATTGCTTCAATAATTTGCACACCAGCATTTTTAATTGCACCTAAACCAAAACGTACAGCCGCCCCCTCTGCAGTAAAATTAGCAAATGAATGGTTAATATCTGGTGGTAACAAGGTTAAATCCATACGGGAAATATCTTGAATATAGCCATTTATCTTATCTGTATTTTGCATATCTGCTGTCATTGAGGCAGCAAAAAATGCAACCGGATAATTAGCTTTTAAATATGCTGTTTGATAAGCAAGTAAGGCATATGGTGCGGAGTGAGACTTGTTAAAACCATAGCCAGCAAACTTAGCCATCTGGTCAAAAATAATACTAGCAATTTTTAGGTTTATTTTTTTTAAAACAGCACCATTTACAAACTTTTCACGTTGATCATCCATTTCTGATTTAATTTTTTTACCCATAGCACGGCGTAACATATCAGCAGCACCAAGAGTGTAACCACCTAAAACCTGGGCAATTTGCATAACTTGCTCTTGGTAGACCATAACCCCATAAGTTGGTGCCAATATGGGTTCAAGAGCTGGATCAGCAAATGTCACTTTTTCCAAACCGTGTTTACAGGCCAAATAACGTGGGATATCATCCATTGGTCCAGGGCGGTACAATGCTACTAGGGCAATAAGATCTTCAAAACGATCCGGTCGTAATTTACGCAATACATCACGCATACCCGTGCTTTCCAATTGAAATACACCAACGACATTAACATTGCATAATAGCTCTAGGGTTTTAGCATCATCTAAGGCAATGTTTTGAATTTTAAAATCAGGCAGACTTTTGCGAATAATTTGGACAGCATGCTCGATAATGCTGAGTGTTTTTAAGCCTAAAAAGTCAAATTTTACAAGCCCAGCTAATTCAGCATACTTCATGCTAAATTGAGTTGCTGGTAAGCTTGAGCTTTCATCTTTAAACAAAGGGACCAATGATGTGAGTGGTCTATCACCTATTACAACCCCTGCTGCATGGGTAGAAGCATGACGATAGAGGCCTTCTAATTTTTTACCAAATTCAACCATTTTAGCAACTGCGTTATCTTCGTCCACTGCCTGACGCATTGCCGGTTCCATTTCTAAAGCTTGCGCTAAAGTTACAGGACTAGCTGGGTTGTTAGGTACCATTTTACAAATGCGATCAACTACTGGATATGGAATCTGCAATACGCGCCCAACGTCTCGCAAAACTGCACGGGCCTGAAGCTTTCCAAAGGTAATAATGTGGGCAACCCTATCCTCCCCATATTTTTGTTGAACATATTTAATAACTTCATCGCGGCGATCTTGGCAAAAGTCTACGTCAAAGTCTGGCATAGAAACGCGTTCTGGGTTTAAGAAGCGTTCAAAAATTAGGGTAAAACGAATTGGGTCCATATCAGTAATGGTAAGACTCCAAGCAACTAATGATCCAGCCCCTGAACCACGTCCTGGACCAACAGGAATTCCTTGCTTTTTAGCCCATTTAATAAAATCTGAAACTATTAAGAAATACCCGCAAAATCCTTTTTGTTTGAGAATATCAATTTCATAATCCAAGCGATTTTGGTATTGGTTACGTACTTCTTCTTGATCTCCACTGGGGAATCTAGTATATACTTCTTGCTGCAAGCGATTTTCAAGACCTTCTTGAGCTTGAAAAATCAGTTCTTCTTCTTCAGATCTTTCATTACCACTTTCAAAACGTGGTAAAATTGGATCATGTAACGTTGGCATAAATCGACAACGTTTAGCAATTTGCACTGTATTTTGAATAGCTTCAGGAATGTCTTGGAATAACTCGACCATTTCTTCTGTGCTTTTAAAGTAATGGTGAGGCGTTACTTTACGGCGGTCATCCTGTACAACATAAGAACCACCAGCAATGCATAACAAGGCATCATGAGCTTCAAAATAGCTAGGCTCAGGGAAATAAACGTTATTAGTAGCAACTAACGGCAGATTAAAAGCATAGGCTTTTTCTAAAAAAACATCTTCCTGCTCTTGTTCTGCTAATTCACCATGACGTTGAATTTCTACGTAAACAGAGTTTGGAAATAAACACTTAAGCTGGTTTAAAAAATCATCAGCCACTTCTAGATTATTGCTTAACAACCGACTCCACAAGCCCCCAAAGCCACCCGTTAGTACAATTAAACCATCAGTTCTTCCACTTAAATATTCAAAGGGAAAAAATGGTTTACCATGATCGTTTGGTGCTCCTAGGTATAAATAGCTAACTATGTCTAAAAGGTTTGAGTAACCTGTACTTGAGGCTACTAGCAACACCAAAGCCCCAGTGATTTCACCAAATTGAACGGTTATTTCACAACCGACAATAGGTTGAATACCTGATTTTGCACACAACATGGCATTTTCAAGAGCGCCAAATAGGTTATTAGTATCAGTTACTGCAATTGCCGGTTGACTAAATTGCTTACACAACTGTGGAATAGCCTCAACCTTAATCGCACCTTCAGCAAGGGAATAAGCACTATGAACGCGAAGATGAATGAAGCCAAACATGGGGTAAAATAATTAAAATACGTACCCATGAATAGTGCCCCACCCATTAGCGCTTTTCAAGCATTCCTTTGCAAAAATGCCTCAATCAATGGCAAAAAATTGCATTAACGGCTATCACGAACTAATATCTCGTTCCAAAAAAGTTCAAGATTTTGCAACGAACCAGATAGTTGTTTTAATGTTTCCTTACCGCATTTATTATTAAGCATTTCTCCTTGTTTTTGAAATGCTTGATCAAGTTTTTTGTAAAGTTCAATACCTTTAAGGGATAGCTTGACTAAACTTGAACGACGGTCATGAGGAGTTTGCACCTGCAAAACATATTCATTTTTAACCATTTTTCGTAAGTTGTATGAAACATTTGACCCCAAATAATAACCGCGGTTAGTTAATTCACCGACAGTTAGTTGGTTGGTTCCAATGTTGTAGACAATAATTGCCTGGACATTGTTAATATCAAACATTTCAATACTATCAAGCTCAGCCCTGACTACATCTAGAAAAAGTCGATGTAATCGTTCAAGGGATTGTACTGATTGAAAATATTCTTCCTTCATAGCACTACCTGCACGTTTTGGTGTTAAGTAAACTATACAAGTTAATTATTAAAATTTATTTAATATAATATAAAAAAACAACCAACCACTACTGAATTTTATTAATAAAAAAACCCCGCAAAAGTTGCGGGGCAAATTTTAAAGGCTAACGTTTTTTTATGCTTTAGCGGTATCAGAAGCAACTTTTGCTTCAACCTTAGTTTTTGCTTCAGGACGATAAGCACGCTCTGCGATACGCGCACTTTTACCACGACGATCACGCAAATAATATAACTTAGAACGTCGAACATCACCAAAACGGACTACTTCAATTTTAATATTTGGTGAATAAAGTGAAAACACACGCTCCACACCCTCACCATAGGAAATTTTGCGAACCCTGAAAGTTGACTTTAACCCGCTATTTTTGCGGCCGATAACGATGCCTTCAAATGGCTGGTGGCGTTGGCGTTCACCTTCAATAACTTTTACAAGCACCTTTAGCGTATCGCCTGTGCGAAAATCAGGAATTACTTTACCTTCAGACAATTTAGCAATTTGGTCTTTTTCTACTTGTTGTATAATGTTCATTATGAATTCTTTCTTTATTATTTACCGTCACTTTTTTTGGCTTGGAAACGTTGCCAAAGGTCAGGTCTACGGCTTTTTGTTATACTTTCTGCTTCAGTTTTGCGCCATGCGGCAATGTTCTTATGGTCGCCAGAAAGCAGCACATCTGGCACGACCTTATTATTCCAATTTTGGGGTTTAGTGTACTGCGGATATTCTAGCAAGTCCAGCTCAAAACTTTCAATAGTTGTGGCATCAAGTTTCTCCAGAACTCCTGGTAATAAACGTACACAAGCATCAAGCATTACCATAGCCGGAAGCTCACCACCTGAGAGCACATAATCACCAATACTTATGTCTTCCATACCATGCGATTCCTGCCAACTATCAAGTACCCGTTGATCAATTCCTTCATAACGACCACACAGTATTGAAATGCCAGATGGGTATTTAGCCAACCAGGAACGCAACATATCTTGAGTAAGCGGCCTCCCCTTCGGTGATGTGTAAATAAGTTTGGTACCTGGTAATATATTGGCGCTAAGTGCAGCATCAACCACATCAGGCCTCATAACCATACCAGTACCCCCACCATAGCTGGTATCATCGACGGTTTTATGCTTATCGGTGGCATAGTCACGAATATTAACAGTTTTTAAATGCCACTTACCTTGCTTAAGGGCCTTGCCAGCAATTGATTTCCCTAAGGGTCCTGGAAACATATCTGGAAAAAGTGTATAAACTGTTGCTTGCCACATTTTGTTTGTATAAGTAACGATAGGTGAAATTTTTGATTAAACAATAAAATTATGGCTTAATCAAATATTGGCTGGTGTACTAGGATTCGAACCTAGGGATGCCGGTACCAAAAACCGACTCAAAAACCTTAAACATACTTATTTTCTGTCATTTTTCTACCTCATATTTTGTTAAGTTATCACAAAGTTAGCGTTATATCTAAATGCAATTTTGCATCGCTATGAATATTACCATTTATGCATAAAATTATTTAATCTCAGGGTAACCGTGTTCTTTGAAGTATAGATTTAATGCCTCCATAACGATATCCCTATTATATATTTTTTTTCCTTTTTTTAAAAAATCATTGTTAATATCCCTCAATTGCAAATAAAACTTAGCTGGCAAATCAATGGTAATCTTATAATTTA
>CANMNU010000077.1 GCA_947499175.1 Alphaproteobacteria bacterium | reverse complement strand
TTGATAAACTAAATTGCCAATGACAATAAGCACAGAAAATAAAATACAAAGCCCAATGTATATTTTTTCAGAGCGCGCCATATTCAATTTTTCCTTCTAATATTAAAACTATCCTCTTATGAGAATTGTGACACATAGTTGAGCCGAGTTCCAAATAATTAAACAAAACAGGTAAATGTAGTCTAATTTACTGCTATAAAAGAAATATAAAAATATTCAACAATTATTAAATAAATTAAGTGTGACCTGACATTTGCCATAAATGCGCGGGGGTAGGGTAGTGAATTTATTATTGCTAAATTCAGGTGCACCTTTGCGTTGTTCAATAATAGCTATAGCATTTTTTGCTAGTAACTTATTTTTGTAAAGGTAATCAAGTGCTTCATTTTCTAAACCTTTATCGTAAGGTGGGTCAATAAAAATCAAATCAAACAGTTCACCTGATTGCAATTGAAATAATTCATGTTCAATTTTGGCTTTATTATTAGAATTTTTTAAGGTGTCTGTAATATTTTTTTGTAAAATTTTTTGTACTTTATTTTGATTTTCACAAAATGTTGCATGGCAAGCGCCACGTGAAAGTGCTTCTAATCCGTATGCCCCAGAACCAGCAAAGGCATCTAAAACCTTAATACCATTAAAGCTAATATGATTGGCCAAAATGTTAAAAACCGCTTGTCGCAAGCGGTCAGATGATGGTCTAGTTAAGTCCTGCGGTGGTAAAGTTAAAAGCTTACCCTTAAATTGCCCCGCAATAATACGCAGCATTACAAACCGTGTTCACTAAGTTTTTTATGCAAAGTGTTGCGGTTTATTCCTAAAATTCTAGCTGCCTTTGCCTTATTGTTTTTTACTGCATATAGAGTTTGCTCAAGTAAGGGGCGCTCAACTTCGTGCAGCACTACTTCATATAGACTGCAATCAGTAATATTATCACCTTGGGTAGCGAAATACTCTCTTACCATTTTTTCAATAATATCAGCAATACCGCTCATAACTTATGCAAATTCATGTTGTTGCGTGTAAAAATCTTTAACTAACTCACGAATTTTTATTGGACACTCATTTTGGTTAATGTGTACCCTAAATTCGGCTGAGTTTTTTAATCCCTTGCTGTACCAACCTAAATGCTTACGGGCTATCTTAACCCCACCTTCAGTGCCATATAATTCAAGGATTGCTTCAAAATGTTCAAATACAATAGCAAGTTGTTCAGAAAGGGACGGATCTTTAGTGTATGTGCCGTTGGTGATGTATTGGTAGGCTTGGTTAATAAACCAAGGCCTGCCATAGCTGCCCCGTCCAATCATCACTCCATCTGCGCCACTTTGAGTTAACAGGTTTTTGGCATCGTCAACGGTTACTACGTCGCCGTTACCAATTACTGGTATTTTAACTGCTTCTTTAACCTGGCGAATAAATTGCCAGTCAGACTTGCCATTATATAGCTGGCAACGAGTGCGCCCATGTACAGTGATCATTTGAATGCCCAGATTTTCAGCAATTTTTGCTAAATTTGGAGCATTGCGCGATTTATCATCCCATCCGGTACGCATCTTTAAAGTAACCGGAATTTTTACAGCTTTAACTGTTGCTTCAATAATTTTAGCTGCTAAAGTTTCATCGCGCATAAGTGCTGATCCAGCATGACCATTCACTATTTTTTTAACGGGGCATCCCATATTAATATCAATAATTTTTGCGCCAAGGTCTTCATTAAGGCGTGCGGCCTCAGCCATGACTTCAGGCTCACATCCTGCTAACTGCACGACCATTGGTTCTTCTCCGTGAGCTTGAATCATGCGCATGCTTTGTCGAGTTTGGCGAATCATTGCTTGGCTAGCAATCATTTCTGAAATTACTAACCCAGCTCCCATACGTTTAACTAAACGACGAAATGCCATATCACTAACACCAGTCATAGGCGCTAGAAAAACGTTCATGTTAAGGCTAATGTGGCCAATATTTATAGTGGTATTTTGCATGTTCTTAAATTACTGGAAATGTGCTTAAAAAACAAGCAAAATACTTATGCTTCAAGTTTATAAAATATTTTTGCAGTTTGTATGGCTATTGCTGCAGATTTGAAAATCAAGTACTCTTCTATAGTCTTCAGGAGAGGTGGCCGAGCGGTTGAAGGCGCACGATTGGAAATCGTGTATACGGTAAAACGTATCGAGGGTTCGAATCCCTTCCTCTCCGCCATGCTAAATATTTTATCCTAATGGTTCTGCGCCATCCTCAAGAATATCCAGATACTTGCGGTATACATAGACTTTGTCGCGTTTTTTGCCACTTATTTCTTCTATAACACCAATTTCTGCCATATAATTAAGTGCACTTCTTGCCGTTGGCGCTGTCATACCTAATTCACTTGCAAGCAAAGGAACTGTTACCTGTGGCAGCCGCTTCATATATTCTAATGCCTGCTCACATGAGAATCTTGCACGTCCTAATTTTGCGATTTTTGCAAGATCTTGATCAAAAAGATTATTAATCTGGCTGGTTGTAGTAATAGCTTGTTTGCCAGATTTGTAAACACCTTCTAGAAAAAATTCCAGCCATGTTTCCCAATTTCCATGGGTGCGAACCTCTTGAAGGAACTCATAATATATATGGCGGTTTTGTTTAAGATAAAGACTTAAGTATAAAATGGGTTCATCAAGCATACCACCAAGGCATAATAACAAAGTAATTAGTAATCTGCCAAGTCTGCCGTTACCATCTAAAAAAGGATGGATTGTTTCAAATTGAATATGTGCGAGTCCAGCCTTAATTAAAACCGGTAAGCTTTCACTATGCAAAAATTTTTCAAAGTCTGCTAGGCATTGATTTAAATGTGTAACAGGTGCTGGCACAAATAAAGCGTTGCCAGGCCTGGTCCCACCAATCCAATTTTGTGAACGTCTAAATTCCCCAGGGAGCTTTCCCGACCCACGACCACCCGAAAGCAACACTCCGTGTATTTCCCTGATTAACCTGAGAGATAAAGGAAAGCCTTCTTTTAATCTTTGCAGGCCATAATTAATTGCTTTGACATAATTTGATACTTCTTCGACATCATCTTGGGAAACTTCGGTATTTTGATGATGTTCAAAAAGCATAAGATCTGAAAATGAACTTTGTGTTCCTTCAATTTGGCTTGAGAGTAGGGCTTCTTTGCGAACATACATGTAAATAAAAAGCGATGGGTTAGGGATAAATTTATGAATGCTATTTAGCTCTGCTAGAGCTAAGGTTGCCTTTTCAAGATATGGATATAGAGCCGCTAAATCAAGATGAGGTTCTGGTGGTAATGGAGGAGGTACATAAGCTTTATATGATTCCCCAGCTAACTTTTGGATAATGTATGTTCCGATTCTTTGATTCATACTCTATATTTTCTTAAGTCACGACACTAAGAAAACATAAAAGACTATCTTTTCTTAGTCAAGATTAAAAAGAAAAGATAACAGCGATTTCTGCCAAAGCCTACCCAATATAATTCATGCATGATCAATTTATAGTGGTGCAGTTATACTAGCAGTTGATTTTTCAATTTTTCATCAACTACTTTTGCAACACAACTATCTGACCAAACATTAAGTGCAGTTTCTATCATGTCTATAATGCTATAAAACGGAAGAATTATGCCTAAAAGGATAATTGGCACGTTCATGCTAGCCAATAAACTAGCACTTAGGAAAAAGCAACCCATTGGTACACCAGCATTCCCTATTGCTGCAATCGTTGCTATAAATATCCATGAAATCATCGTAAAAATATCAAATTCCATACCGTTGTTTTGCATTAAGTAAATTACGGTTGCAAAAATAAAAGCGGCACAACCATTCATGTTAATAGTTGTGCAAAGTGGTAATACAAATTGGCTAACTTTGGGTTCAATATTTAAGTTTTTTTCAGCTGTTTCCATAGTCATTGGTAATGTTCCAGCAGATGATTTGGTAAAAAAAGCAACTGATAGGGCAGGCAACATACCTTTCATTGTGACAAAAGGCTTAATTTTGTTAGTTCTTAGCCAAATTGGCAAAATAACAAATCCTTGTATAAGGTTTGCCAATACTACAATTGCCAAGTACCCACCAATTCCAGCTAAATCTAATCCTTCTTTTAGCTGTATAACTGTTGTTGTAATAAAACCATACAAACCAATTGGTATAACTTTAACAACCCAACCTGTTACTACTAAAAAAATTCCATGTGCACCTTTGAAAAAGTTGGCAATAGTTACCCGTGCAGTTGTATCGCGAATATAGCGAATTGCAATTCCTATTACCGCGCCAACTAAAAGTACCCCTATAACTTGATGCTCTAAAAATGGTGCAAAAATGTTAGAGGGAATTAAATTAGCCAGGTGGCTAAAATAATTGGTTTTTAAGCTATCTCCTCCAGGAGGAATGCTTATAGTGCCACCAACATTCGCTGGACTAATTAGCAAATACAAGACGCATGCTAAGCTTGCAGCAATTAGGGTTGTGCTAATTGTGTATAAAAGAGTCCTTTGCCATATTTTGCGCATGGCACCTTCGGCATTATATTGCGATAAAGTTACGATAATCGATAAGGCAATAATTGGCATACTAATGCACTTAAAAATTTTAATAAAAACATCTGAAACCATCATTCCTGCATCTTGCAAAAAGGCAATGTCAGAATAACCGCTGATTATTCCTAAAACTATCGCAATTAAATAACGTCCTGCAGAGTTAAGTTTTTTTCGAGGTATAGAAAAATGTTGTACGCACACGATAATCTCACTGTTTAAGTGGTTAAATAATTAATTAAAAATAAATTTTGATAAATAAACATATGCCAGCTGTAGCTAGCAACAATTAGAACTAGTGCGATTACAAAAGTTAAATGCCAATAGGCTAATTTTAAGATTTCTGTTCATGTTATAAGCAATATTTACATTACTTCAACGTTAGTTAACATTTAATATATACGTCAAGGTTTGGCTTAACTTTTTCAACTTTCTAAAAATTCTGTTGTCCAAGGCGCAACACACAAGATTAATTTTTGTAAGAATATTTAAGTAAAAGTTTACTTACTCTCTTGTAGAGTTTTTACTTCTCTACAACTGGGGCAATTTTCTTTATGCGATCGGTAGCTAACAGCTTATTAATTACTGGTGTAATTTTTAACAAATCATCCATAAATTGTTTAGTGGTGGCGCATAATGTGCCAAAATCAGGGTGATCAGAACATTCGTTTTCAGATGAGCTTGTCGGAATGCCGTTAAGCATTTGAACAATGCCATTGCGACCAATTGTTACATCTTTCACCATATTTGTGCCGTAAATGCTATTTGCAACATGATTTATGCTTTTTTCCAAAAAGCTTAAATCATCGTTATTAAAATCGTAGGCACAGTGGGCAATACCTAAAATTAAAGATTCTCGCGCAGAAATTAGCGGCAAAAGCCTTTCAACGCCAGCTTTAGATTTTATAGCATTTAGTTTTTCTATAAACCCATAAATAACTGCTTGTACTAAATGGATATTTTCTATATATTCACGGATGGTTTCTTCAAGCTTTGAGAGGTCAGGGTAAGTTCTTTTGAAACCTTCCAGGGCATTTTTTCCTTCAATTGATTTGCGACTGATGCAATCATTGTAAAGCGCGCGTGCTACTGGGTTAAACTCAGGCTGTAGAATAATTTTGCACCTAGGTGTAAAACGCACTGGAATATCATCAATAATCTCATCTAATAACGAGACAACTTCCATAGCAAAACTATTTGATATCAGGCTATACCAAATAATAAAAGTTAAAACTTTAATTGCTTTTTTTAAATTAGCAGCCATTTATAACTCCTATAAACCCCAATTCTGGATTAGAAGTGAGTATTTGCGAGAGTTAGAAGGCAGTTTTAGCTAAGATTAGCTATTGATTTAATAAACGGCCTTCCATGAAGAAAGATATCACAGACTTATTTGTTTTGCTGGATGATTTTTGCGCAGAA
>CANMNU010000076.1 GCA_947499175.1 Alphaproteobacteria bacterium | reverse complement strand
CCACGAAATCCACAAGGCCCAACCACCACAAATATTTTAATAGTTAAAGAAAAAAAAGAAATTAAGCAGCAACAGAAAAAAGTAAACAAACCGATGAATCTCTCCTCAAGAAAAGCTGCTTAGTGTTCTTGACTATGGGGGTCAGTATATACAGAGATTGTGGTTACAGTCACATCAATGGCGCTGTGTTAGAAGTGTTAGATCAGGATAAATTTATTGCCAACTTTCCATATACTGCAAAGTTTCTATTTGATTTATCGGTAGATAGTATTATGACCCAAAAAAAACGTGGTTATATTTTGCCTAGTGATGAAAAAGAATACTATGACAAATTTCATTATGAATTTAATGCAAAGGGTGCTGAAGAACATAACTTTGGGGGTACTGAAGCGTATAGTTTTGATGAGCAAATCCAGTTCCTAAAACGTTATCAAGCAACTGAGGTGGATTATGTAGATGCTGATCTTCAGCAATAAATTGTAATAATAATTAAATATGTTTAAAAATTTCAATTAAATCTTTGTATGTTAAACCATTAACTCTGGTTTAACGTGCTTGCAGAACTCTTCCTTGCTAAGTAAGCCCAATTCTTCCGCTGCCTCTGCTAAGCTTATATCATCATTTAGTGCTTTTTTAGCAACTTTTGCCGCATTTTCGTAGCCAATGATTGGGTTTAAGCAAGTAACCATCATTAAGGATTTTTCCAAATTTTCTTCTAATTTTTTTTGGTTAACTTCAATGCCATCAATACAATTAATTCTAAAACTTTCACATGCGCTAGCTAGTAAATTAATTGATTCAAGAACGTTGTGAATAATGACAGGCTTAAAAACATTCAGTTGAAAGTGCCCTTGAGAGCCGGCAATAGTTACTGTTGTGTGGTTGCCCATAACTTGACAGCAAACCATGGTCATGGCCTCTGCTTGGGTGGGGTTAACCTTGCCTGGCATGATTGACGATCCTGGCTCGTTTTCAGGGAGTAGCAATTCACCAAAGCCGCACTTTGGGCCTGATGCTAAAAAACGGATATCATTGGCAATTTTCATAAGACTTACGGCAATGACATTTAAAACCCCGGATACTTCAACCATAGTGTCGTTGCAAGCTAAGGCTTCAAATTTATTGGGGGCGCTGGTAAATGGTAATTTTGTGTAATCTGCAACTTTTTGTGCAAAAATTTCTGAAAAACCTTTATGGCAGTTTAACCCAGTGCCTACTGCTGTCCCACCTTGAGCTAGCTGATATAGTCTTGGCATTACAGTATTAAGGCGATCAACATTATTGCTAAGTTGCATGACATAAGCTGAAAATTCTTGCCCAAGCCTAATTGGGGTGGCGTCTTGTAAATGGGTTCTGCCGACCTTGATATATTTATTGAATTGTTCTGACTTTATTTCAAAAGCATTCATTAAATTTTTTAAAGATGGTGCTAAATGCTGAGTAATAGCCAAAGATGTGGCAATGTGCATGGCAGTTGGGAAGCTGTCATTTGATGATTGTCCGTAATTGACATGGTCATTGGGGTGGGCTTGCGTTGAATTTTCTAGCATGGCGTTAGCGCGGTTAGCGATAACTTCGTTTAAGTTCATGTTAGTTTGGGTGCCTGAACCGGTTTGCCAAACACTCAAAGGAAAATGTTCAAAAAGTTTACCGCTAATAACTTGATCACAGGCAGCAATAATTGCTTTTGCAATATCTTTGTCCATTTTACCAAGTTCGCAGTTAACTTCAGCGGCACAACGTTTTAAAATCCCAAAAGATTCAATAAGTAAATTCGGCATTTTTTGGTTGCCAATTTTAAAATTATTGCGTGAACGCTCGGTTTGGGCCCCCCAGTAGGCATGATCTGGAACTTCAATAGCCCCCATAGAATCATGCTCTGTGCGTGTCATGAAAGGTTTTCTTGTAGTGCTTTCAGAACATCATTTACATGATTTTTAACGCTTATTTTTTTCCATACATTGGTAATTTCACCAAGTGGATCAATTAAAAAAGTACTTCTTTGAATGCAAAAATATTTTTTTCCATACATACTATTTTCAACCCATACGCCAAAACTTTGGCAAAGCTTGCCAGTGGTATCACTAAGTAAATCAAATGGCAGTTCATATTTGTTTTTAAAATTGTTATGACTTTGTGGAGAATCTTTAGATACACCAAAAACTTTGCAGCCCAAGTCTTTTAAAGTTTGATTAGCATCACGAAAGTCGCAGGCTTCTTGAGTACACCCAGGGGTATTATCTTTAGGGTAAAAGTATAATACCACCCAGTTACCGATTAGATCTATTGAATTAACACCTTGGTTGTTCTGGTTTAAAGCAGAAAAATCAGGCAATTTATCACCAACTGTTAACATGTTTACTCCATCATCTGTGCTAGCATTTCTTGATTAATTTCAATTTTATGCGTCTCTTTCATTGCATTAACTGTAGCGGCAATTATGTCGTCTTGAACCATATTGTTAATGTTTGTTTTAAGGTTTTGATATTCTTCCTTTGTAGCCTTGGTGTCGTTAATTTTTTGCAACATCACGACTGTGAATCCGCCTTTGTCATTACGACCTGCTACGGCTGTTTCAGGAGCCAATATAAACGCTTTTTCCGCTAGTGCTGTTGGAAAAATATCTGTTGATTTGCGTTCAGGCTTATTAATTTCCAACTTTGTGAAAGTGTGATTGGTTGAAAGTGGCAAGTTATGTTTTGTGGCAAGGCTCACTAGCGTGTTCATTGATTTTGCTTCTGAGGCAATCATTGAAGCAAGTTTAGATGCTTCTTCTTGTTGTTGTTTAGTTTGCCAATCTTGCTTAACTTTTTCAAAGATATCAGCAAATACCGGAGCATGTGCCGCATTAACCTTATTTACACAAAGGACAAAGGCACCTTCACCTGCAATATCAACAAATCCACTATCTAGGCCTTGTTCGGTCGTAAATGATTTTTCAATTATTGCTTTTTGCAAAGCGTTTGGTCTGTTAAATACTGGTTTACCATCAATAAACTTACCTTGAGAATTTATGTTTTCAATAGTTTGTACAGTTAAATTCATTGCGCTGGCAATTTCGGTTAAGCTTTGTCCTGCAGCCAAAGAGTCGTCAATTTTGCTGCGAATTTCATCAATTTTTGTTGATTTTTGTTCTTGAATAAGCTTATTTTCCAATTCATCTTTAGCTTCATCAAATGTGGCAATGCGTGGTTGCTCAATTTTTGTAACTTGAAAAATATGGAAACCAAAACCTGTTGGCAGAACATCAGTTGCCTTACCAGATTCAAGTGCAAAAATTTTATCAGCTGCAAATTCTGCTAATTGTTGTTTAGCAACCAACCCCATGTCTTCAATTTCTCCACCACTAATTTCTTTAGTTATCTTAGTGAAAGAAGCGCCTTTATTAGCCATTTCCCATGCTTTTGCAGCTTTTGCTTGTTCTTTATAGGTTAAACGTTTTACGTTACGGCGCTCAGGGAACTTTAAGTCTTCCTTATTATCATCATAAAATTTACGAATATTGTCAGTTGAAATGCCAAGTAATTTGCCCATGGCTTGGTTATCAAGAACAATTATTGTAATGTCGCGGTATTCTGGGACCAAATAACGTTCTTTAAACTGATCATAGAAACTTTCTAGTTGTTCTTGGCTTGGGGTTTTATCAAGCTTAATTTTTGAAGAATCAATTTCGACCAAAGCAAAAACTTTTTCTCGGGTCAAAATATCAATTAAATTTTCAGTATAAAATGATGGTAGCTTACCACCCATAGAAATACTTGTTAGCAATTGCTGGCTAAGTATACCGTTACGAGATTCTTTTATGAATGCCTGTTCATTTATGCCTTGTTGCTGCAACATGGTGATAAATTTATCTGTGTCAAACTTACCCTCTGTTTGAAAAACTGGCATGGATTGAATTTGTTCTTTCAATACTTCGTCGCAAGCACCTAAATTCATTCTTTCAAGTTCATCACCTAATATTAACTGGGTAATTAGGCGATTAATAACTTCGTTGTGTAGGCCCAATGATTTTAACTGTTGAGCTGTAATTTTGCCTTTAGTAAGGGTGTTGATGCGAGCAGTTTCTTTTTGTAGATGGTGCGCCACTTCTTCACGGCCAATGCTATGCTTGCCAACAGTTACAACTGGGCGATATGCAAAAAATTTATAGATAATATCGCCAATACCCCATAGGCCAAAGCTTACTACGATAATGGAAAGTAATACTTTAATAAACCACTTGTGTGCATGATCACGAAAAACTTGTAGCATATACCCATAACATTTATATAATTCATCAATAATAACCTTAGTGAAAAACGAAGGATTCGGCAAGAAGGGTTCGGCAAGATATGGGAAACAAGGAGAGATCATGAAAAAATGGGTTGTGGCAAATTGGAAAATGAATGGTTCGAAAGAACTGGTAGGTGCTTATAAAAATGCTTTTGGAAATGCTGATAATTTGATAGCGTGCCCGCCTTTTGTTTATCTGAATGCAATTGGCACTAATGCAGGGGCACAAAATGTTCACCATTTGCCAAAAGGTGCGTATACAGGCGAAGTAAGTGCACAAATATTGGCAGAAATAGGGGTGAAATATTGTTTAGTTGGACATTCCGAGCGTAGGCAATATTTTCATGAATCTGATGATTTAATTAAAATTAAAGCTAATGCATGCCAAGAATCTAATATTACACCAATTATTTGTGTCGGTGAAAGTTTAGCTGAATATTTAGACGGTCAAACTATTAAAGTATTGGTCCGACAATTGCAAAATTGCTTACCTGATTCCCCCCAATTTTGGGTGGCTTATGAACCTTTGTGGGCAATTGGCACAGGTCAAACCCCAACCGTTGAAGAAATTAGCAATGTGCATTACATGTTAAGGGAATCTTTGCCAGGGGTTGTTTTGCTATATGGCGGGTCGGTTAGCGCATTAAACGCAAGCGAAATTTTTGCTATAAACAATGTTGATGGCGTGCTTGTTGGTGGTGCAAGTTTAGACATTTCTGCAATTAAAAATATTTATAATTTGGCTAACAAGGCGAGATAGGCAATATAGCTTACTAACTATAAATTGAGTATGTTGCGGCTTGGATTGCCGCGCAAGCAAAGCTTGCTCGCAAAGACGTTATAAAAAATCTATCTCAACCATTGTTTTTGGGAAAGTTCTAAAAAGTTGTTAATCTGCATCAAAAAATCTTGCATTAGTATAGCAAATTTGCTATATTGAGCCATGACCTGGATTATTAATGTTCACTCTAAAGCGGTTATTGAGCTTAATGGTTTGCCCATAGAAATGCGGGTAAAGCTTACGCGTCTTTTGGATTTTGTAAAGGAAGCAGGCCCTCAGGAATTGCGTGAACCTCATGTGAAGCCTCTTGGTAATAAGCTTTGGGAAATTCGTTTAACCGGTAAGGACGGAATTGCAAGAGTTATCTATGTGATATTTAAAAACAAACAAGTTGCATTACTGTATGCATTTGTTAAGAAAACACAAAAAACACCAACAGCAGCTTTGCAAATAGCAATGCGTAGATTAAGGGAGATGCACGATGACTGAGTGGGTGAATTTTGATACAATTAAAAAGCAATGGCTGGAAGATAAGGAGTTTGTGGATCATTACCAAGATTTGGAGCTTGAACATAAAATTTCCTTAGAACTTGTCAAAGCTAGGGTCGATGCTGGTTTAACTCAAGAGGATATTGCTAAGATGTTAGGAACCAAGCAATCAGTCATTGCAAGGTTAGAATCTGGTAGAGCTTTACCAAGTTTAAAAACTTTGTATAAATACGCGCAAGTTACTCATAAAAAGGTGGATGTACACTTGATTTAGTTTTTTTATAACGGCTTTAAGTAGCGGTTTGCAAGTTTTATATTTCTCACAGATTCCCGACAAGGATTGTTCTCGGGAAAGTTTGCTGCAAAGACGCAGAAAACCGTCATCACGAGACCCGCAGGGGCGTGGTGATCCAGTGTAAAATCTTATCATTTTATGGGTGGTAATCTATAGCTTAAGTGCCGTTCAAACGCAAATGACACAAACACCATTTAAGTTGCTTGTGCCGGTTTAGCCTTTAGATGCTGTTTAGACGCTTACTTTTCTGTTAGTCCTTTAACATTCAATGTTTGAAT
>CANMNU010000075.1 GCA_947499175.1 Alphaproteobacteria bacterium | reverse complement strand
AATTGGTAAATTTCTAATTGCCTATCTTTTATTTTTAAGTACTGATTGGTTAAAATTAGCAAAGCTATCAAACGTTCTTCATTAAATTTTGAATTTAACAAAATTTGTAAATCGCTAAAATTCATATTAGGTGCTTTTTTTGCTATTTTACGCAAATCAGGAACGGATACACCTATGAACCTATCATGTTCAGCATAATCACCCTTGCCTGTTTTATAAAAAACAGCCTTTGATTTTGGTGTAACCTTCGCTAATTCAGCAAGCTTTACCTGAACTTGCTGAGCAGTTATTTCCATTACTGAACAATTGCTGCAATTTTTGCGGCCAAAATGAAATCACTTTCCGTAAGGCCATTAATTTTATGAGTCCAAATTTCAATTGAACATGCCCCCCATGAAATCGTTATATCAGGATGATGCGCCTCAGCCTCTGCCACTTCAGCAATTTTATTAGCAAATCCAATTGGCCCCATAAAATCATCAAATGAATATTTTTTATACAAATGTCCTGCACCATTGATTTGCCAACCATTACCTATTTTTGCTAATAATTCACTTGCTGTATGTGCATCTAATGGTGGAATGCTACCACTGCAAGGAATACAGCTTTTATCTATTAAACAAACACTGCTATCAATATTTTCCATAAATTCTCCTATGACATTTTTTCTAATTCGTTAATACAAATTCCCTGATCAATTTGAGGAAAGCTCTCTAAAGTCTCACGTACCTCCTGCCAATCAAGTGTTCGTATAGCTTTAAACAATTCATCGTAACTTTCAATCACAAAATAACTTTTTTGAAAGGAATCTATGTGGTAGTTAGTTTTCATAACTCGCAAAGTATTATACTTAATACGTGCCGGAATATCTGATTCTAAACAATAAATAGATTCACCTTTTGATGATGTGATCCCTGCCCCATAAATTCTTATACCCTCTTTTGTGCTAATCAAGCCAAATTCCACCGTGAACCAATATAAAGCCGCGGCATAACTTAACAACCCTGATTCAATTGATTGCAGCCCCTTACGACCAAATTCTTCCATAAAATCAGCAAATATTGGGTTCACAAGTAACGGCACGTGGCCAAAGACATCATGGAAAATATCTGGCTCTTCTAAATAATCAAGTTGATGATATTTTCTAATAAAACAAGTTGAAGGGAACTTTCTTTCACTTAAAAATTTAAAAAACAAATATTCCGGAATAAATCCCTTAACTGCCACAATAGAAAAATCAGTTTCTTTTTTCAAAATTGCATTAAGTTCTTCCATTTTAGGAATCTTATCGTTGCAAATATTTAACGTTTCCATTCCTTGAATAATTTCATCACAGGCTCTATTTTGCAAAATCTCAGCTTGGCGCTCAAACAACAACTTCCAAGTAGTATGATCTATTTCAGTAAAATCTTCCCACACTTGGTGAGTTACCATAGGGTGGTCGTAGATATTTAATTGCATAATGACTCTCGCGTTCATAACTTGATTGAATTTTATATCATTTATGTTTATAAATAGTTAACAAAAAGCAATAATAATACATGTCATTTCCTGCTAAATCTATTTTATAAATAATTCTAAACCTCAATTTCTAAAATTTGCAAATATATACAGAAAATCAAATCCAAATATTTACTCACTTCATTTTAACAAACGTAACGTGCTAGAATTGCCTTCAATAATTTAAATAATATTATTATTTTATCATAAACTTGGATCACACAAATTTGGATTAGACATGTTTAACTTATTTGAACGCACTATCGCTTTTCGCTATTTACGATCACCACGCCAAGAAGGCTTTGTTTCAGTCATCGCTGGCTTTTCATTTATAGGAATAGCCCTTGGGGTTGCTACCTTAATTATTGTTATGGCAGTTATGAATGGTTTTCGTGCTGAACTTTATCAAAAATTAGTTGGTATGCGTGGTCACGTTATGGTCATGTGTGGGGCATCGCAAGATCACTGGGAAAATGGCCTAGAACTAACCAAATCCCACAAAGATGTTGATTTTGCATATCCAGTTTTAGAAAAACAAGCAATCGCTACTTTCCACGGCCAGGCACGCGGTATTGGTGTGCTAGGTATGCGATCTATCGACCTAATGCAACGCCCCGCAATTATCAATGAAAATTTAAACGGTAGTTTTGAAAACTTTGAAGGCCAAAAAATTGCAATTGGTAGCCGTTTGGCCCACTCTATTAATGCACAAATTGGCCAAAATATTACTTTGCTATTGCCTGAT
Organism: Alphaproteobacteria bacterium; assembly: GCA_947499175.1. Lineage (GTDB taxonomy): Bacteria > Pseudomonadota > Alphaproteobacteria > Paracaedibacterales > CAITNM01 > CAITNM01. The sequence goes on along the minus strand of CANMNU010000075.1, from coordinate 3,916 downwards.
GGAACTAAGACTCCATTTGGCAGTATACCCAAACAAGTTTCCTTTGAAATAGTGGCAATTTTTGAAATTGGTATGCATGAATTTGATAAGAACATTGTATTCTTGCCATTAACTACAGCCCAACAATTTTTTAATTGCCAAAATACGATCAATCATATTGATGTGCTTTTAAAAGACCTAAAATCAAGCAAACAAGTTATCAGTGATTTACACCAACAACTTCCCCCTGCATTTGACATTATTGATTGGCAACATAGCGATAGTCAAATTTTTCAAGCTGTACAGGTTGAAAAAAATGTAATGTTTATCATATTGACCTTAATTATTATCATTGCCGCCTTTAACGTAATTTCAAGCCTAATTATGCTGGTAAAAGATAAAACCCGTGATATCGCAATTTTACGTACTATGGGTGCCAGCAAAGGAAATATTTTACGAATTTTCTTTTTAACCGGCTCCTGCATTGGTATTGGTGGAACCACACTTGGCATACTTTTAGGTGTTGGCTTTGCTCATAATATTGAAAAAATTCGTAAAATTGTTGAAAAAATGCTAGGTACCGAACTTTTTAATGCAGAAGTTTATTTTTTAAGCAAACTACCTGCAAAAATTATTTGGGAAGAGGTGGTTTTAGTTGCTGCAATATCATTGATTCTAACATTTTTTGCCACTTTTTACCCATCTTACCGTGCGTCTCGCCTTGACCCCGTTGAAGCTCTGCGCCTATGATTAAGAAAAATTAAAAATATTTTTATATGAGTTTTATTAAAAAATTATTGATTACAACCATTGTAATCGTTACTCCATTGTCAGCAGCACCTGTACGCGGACTGTTTGCTTCACTTAACCTTGGTTGCCGTTACACTAACCAAAATCACGACTACACTAACAATACGGGCGGCGTTGACAACGAAACTAAAGGCGAATTGGCCACCTCTTTTGGTCTAAGCTTTGGCCTATTAAACCAAGTTGAAAAAACTAAAGCAGTCATTGGTGGTGAAGTTAGCGTTTCAATGAATCAATCAAAAATTAGCTACAATTTACAAGTTTCTGGTGGTCAACCAGAAGGTAAGGTATCAATCGCCAACCCATATACTTTTGGTGGATTTGGTATTTTAGGAACTATGCTAACGCCAAAACTTATGCTGTATGCCAAAGCCGGTTATGCATGGGTTACAACAACTTTAAAATATACAGGCTTAACAGAAGGTAATGAAAGCTACAAAAAAACCATGGGTGGCATTAGCGGTGGTGGTGGTATCAATTATCTTATTACAGATAAGGTAATGGTTGGTGGTGAATACCTAATTCACGTACCAGCAGAAAGCACACCACGTGATAATGCAGTTGCTATCAATGGTCAAAAACGTAAATTTGTTTACCACCCAACTATTCACTCAATTAATTTAAAAGTAAGCATTTTGTTTTAATGGAAAAAAAAATTCGCACCAAATCCCCCGGTAAAAAGGCTGCATCTAAAGAAGCCTTTAAGGGACAATACAAAGAAAAAAGAAAAAGTGATTACACTTCCAAACAAGTTAGCCGCCATCCTCGCAAAGAATATGGTGGCGCTACGGGCCTTACCAAAGAATCTAGACAACATGTTGGTATTTTTATTGCTAAACAACAAGGCGGACATTTAGCACCTTGTCACCGCAAAGACCCATTTTCCGGTATATACCTTGACCAGATACAATCAAAAAATTTCCAAGAAAATGATGTTATCGTTTATAACATTAATCACCAAGATGAATTTCATTTTATTCGTAATCTAGGTTCTATATTATCACCAAAAACCTATGCACTAATGGGAATCTATACTTATCACCTCCCCCACTCCTTTGGTGATGAAACTATGCACTTGGCTGATAAAGGTACCGTGCCTGAACTTGGCAACCGTACTGATTTTCGTCATTTACCTTTAGTTACTATAGACGGATCAGATGCCCGTGATTTTGATGATGCAGTCTATGCAACAAGTGATCCTGACCCCAATAATAAAGGTGGATGGCGCGCTGTTGTTGCCATTGCCGATGTTAGCCATTATGTAAAACCAGATGATGCCCTTGATAAAGAGGCCTACCTACGGGGTAACTCAGTTTACTTTATAGACCGCGTTGTGCCTATGTTACCAGAGCGCCTAAGTAATGATCTATGTTCCCTGCGCCCCAATGAAGATCGAGCCTGCCTAACTGTTGACATGATAATTACCAAAGATGGCAAATTAAAATCATTTAAATTTAAGAGAGCGCTAATGCGTTCAATTGCTCGGTTGACCTATGAACAGGTTGAACAGGCCCTTAATGGCACAACCGATAAACTTACCCAACCTTTGATTGACGATGTTATCTTACCTCTTTACGGATGTTACCAAAGTCTTAAAAAAGCTCGTGACCTACGTGGCACTATTCAAGTTGAAAAAGTTGAAAATAGCTTTGAACTCAATTCTGATGGTAGTATCAAGGTGGTTAGCGCTAAAAGTCGCTTAATAAGTCACCAATTAATTGAAGAATTTATGATCGCTGCCAACGTAGCAGCCGCTAAAACCTTACAAGCAAAAGACTGGCCAACTATTTACAGGGTTCACGAACGTCCCGACAAAACCCGCTTACAAAATTTATATACTTTGGCAAAAAATCTTAAACTTGCCGCTAAAAAATTTACAGGCACTAATATTATTGGTGGCATTAATGATTTGTTGCAGTTGGCTAAGGCCCACCCATATTTTGCACTATTTAATCAATTAGTCTTAAGATCCCAAGCACAAGCCCGTTATGGCCCGCACAATATGGGACATTTTGGCCTAAATCTAACCGCCTATTGTCATTTCACATCACCAATTCGCCGTTATTCTGATTTGGTCGTACACCGTTCATTAGTTGCGGCATTAGAACTTGATGGTCAAAAGCATCCAAATATAAACCTAGACCTCACAGAAGTCGGTGAACACATTTCTAGGGCCGAACGCACAGCCATGGAAGCTGAACGCGAAGTCAATGACCGCTTTATGGCACATTACATGAAAGAGCATTTAGGCAGTGTATTTGATGGTACAATCGTAGGTGTTGGTATTTCTGGAATATTTGTTGAAATTGATTCAATCGGTGCACAAGGGTTTATTCCCAAAAAAGACTTAGATGGCGATTATTTCGTTCTTAATGAAGCTCTGCATTCTTATGTTGGAAGACGTACAGGTAAAACCTACCAAATAGGCAACAGCATAAAGATAATAGTTACCAATGCTGACCCTATCATCTGCTCAATTGGTTTTGCTATAGAGTTAAAGAAAAAAAATTGCGCACGAAACAAAAAACTAAATTAAAGGATGAATCCTCACAAAAAGAAACCAATAAGTCAACTATTGTCAAAAATAAACGTAAGAGCTATAAAAAATACTTGGTGTCGAAAAAAATTTAAAATTTAGGAGAATATCAATGTTAGAAGTTACCGATGAAACCTTTGAACAAGAAGTTGCTAAATCTTTAATTCCTGTAGTTGTTGATTTTTGGGCAGAATGGTGCGGCCCATGTCGAATGCTAACACCAATTTTGCAAGAACTAGAACCAGAAATTGCTTCTCAAACTCGCATAGTTAAAATAAACATTGACCAAAATCCTCAGATTGCTAGTCAATTAGGTGTTCGCAGTATTCCAACTATGATTTTATTTAAAAATGGCGTTGCTGTTAGCAACATGGTAGGGGTCAATCAAAAACCAAAGATTAAGGCTTGGGTTGAAGCTAATATTTAAAGCAAATTTTAATTCAGCTAATAACCCTAATTCTGGATTAGATTGTTGAATTTAATGGCAGGTTTGTTTGATTTCAAGGCATAAGCAATAAGTGTTGAAAAGATATGGATAAAGCCATTAATAAACGATCTATGTCGAGTATGAACAATCTGAAAATCTGTTTTTAA
>CANMNU010000074.1 GCA_947499175.1 Alphaproteobacteria bacterium | reverse complement strand
GCAAAAAATTTTTTTGTAAAAAATTATTCCATGCTTCTAAGTCAGAATCGCTTGGAAGAGCTTCGTGTGGAGCAATAATTTTAGCTATTTCTTCAATTGCTGGGTGGATTTTGCCATCTTGAATAAGATCTGGATAAGCAGAAAAGGCACATTTGTCGAAGCCTGAAATAGTTAATATAAAAATGGCGGTTATTAATAATCTTTTACAAAATTGCATATTTTATATCCTATAATACTTAAGTGCAGTGCGGTATAATATTAAAAACAATCGGATTATATAAATCTTGGGTGTGCTTTAGCTAAATCATCGAAAGCTTTAAGTTCCGTCAAAACTTTTGGCATATCGCAAAGTTTAACCATGTTTGGTCCATCACTTGGGGCATTATCTGGGTCTTGGTGGGTTTCTAAAAACACTCCAGCCACACCTACAGCAACTGCGGCACGAGCTAAAATTGGGGCAAACTCACGCTTACCGCCGGTTGAAGCACCTTGCCCACCTGGTTGTTGCACTGAATGGGTTGCATCAAAAATAACTGGATATCCTGTTTGTGCCATAATGCTTAAGCTACGCATATCACTAACTAATGTGTTGTAGCCAAAGCAAGCTCCGCGTTCACATAACATAATGTTGTCATTGCCAAATGCTTCCATTTTTTCGACTACGTTGTTCATGTCCCATGGCGCCAAAAATTGCCCTTTTTTAATATTAATAACTTTTCCAGTTTTTGCGGCAGCTTCTAACAGATCAGTTTGCCTGCATAAAAAGGCAGGGATTTGTAATATATCAACTGCATTTGCTACAGATATGCATTGTTCTGGTGAATGCACATCAGTAATTACGGGTACTTTAAAGGTTTGACGAATCTCTTCAAAAATCTTCAAGCTTGTATCAAGTCCAAGCCCACGTTCACCTTTAATACTGGTGCGGTTTGCTTTGTCAAAAGATGTTTTATAAATAAATGGAATTTTTAACTTATTGCACAAGGTTGTTAAGCTATCTGCCATCATTAGTGCATGGTCACGGCTTTCCAGCACGCATGGTCCAGCAATTAATGTAAATGGCATTATGTTAGAAATTTTTAAATGTTGTACGTTTATAGTTTTCATTTTTAATTTTTACTGAAGTTTTGCTGCATTTTAGCGAAGATGCTTTGGTTTTGATACCCTATTAAGCTATACTTCAACAAAATTATACATTAAATGATTGTCGTTACTTTATGAACGCTATAACAAGTCCTTTAGCAGCTGTTGGTAGGCTTTTTTTAAATTTTGTTGGGGTTACAGGCAAAATTAGCATATTTTTTTATAGGTCGGTTTATCATGGATTTCAGCCACCATATTACTGGGGTCAAATTTTGAATCAGTTTGTGCAAATAGGTTATTATTCCTTGCCTGTGGTAGGTCTGACTGCAATTTTTACAGGTATGGTTTTAGCTTTGCAAAGCTATACTGGCTTTTCAAGATTTTCAGCTGAGGGTGCTGTGGCAACTGTTGTTGTGCTTTCAATTACCAGAGAACTTGGTCCAGTTTTAGCTGGTTTAATGGTGGCTGGGCGTGTTGGTGCATCTATGGCTGCTGAAATTGGTACAATGCGGGTGACTGAGCAAATTGATGCATTGTTTACTCTTTCAGCTAATCCATTTAAATATTTAATTTTTCCTCGAATTTTAGCTGGGGCAGTGGTTTTGCCTATTTTAGTTCTAATGGCAGATTTAATTGGAGTAATGGGCGGATATTTAATTGGAGTGCACGAACTTGGTTTTAATGGTGGTAATTATATGCAACAAACTTTGCATTATTTAGAATTCTCAGATATTAGTTCCGGTTTAATTAAGGCTGCTGTTTTTGGTTTATTGATCTCTCTTATGGGTTGCTACCATGGGTTTAACTCAGGTCGCGGTGCTGAAGGTGTTGGACGTGCCACAACTAATGCTGTGGTTGCCGCATCAATATTTATTTTGTTTATGAATTATGTTTTAACCAGCATTCTATTCCAACGGTAGTTTTATGAAAAATTCAGTTATTTCGGTAAAAAACCTTTATAAGTCTTTCGGAGATAATCACGTGCTGCGTGGAATTAGTCTTGATTTAGGCACGAAAGAATCTTTGGGGGTTATTGGTGGGTCGGGTACAGGCAAATCAGTTTTAATTAAATGTATTTTAGGTTTGATAACTCCTGATTCTGGTGAAATCCTTATTAATGGAGAAAACACTGTTTGGTTAAGCAGCGCTAAACGTCAGCAGTTACTGCAATCATTTGGTATGCTATTTCAAGGCGGAGCTTTGTTTGATAGTTTGCCAGTATGGCATAATATTGCTTTTGGTTTAATCCATGGTCATAACATGGACAGGCTTAAGGCGCGCAAAATTGCTATGGAAAAGCTAGATGCTGTTGATCTTGACCCACAAGTAGCAGATATTTACCCAGCAGAATTATCTGGTGGTATGCAAAAACGCGTAGCTTTAGCCAGGGCGATTGCTACAAACCCTAAGGTTATCTTTTTTGATGAGCCAACGGCAGGACTTGATCCAATTGTAAGCGCTACAATTAATGATCTTATTCGTAGATGTGTTAAGGATATCGGTGCTAGCGCCATAACAATCACCCATGATATGCATTCACTGCGAATTATTGCTGATCAAGTTGGTTTACTATTTCATGGTGGTTTAATTTGGAGTGGTACTGTTCGCGAAATGGACAGTAGTGATAATCCTTACGTGCATCAATTTATTAATGGTTTGCCTAAAGGACCATTTACTGATGGCTAAACCAGTAGTGCGCTTCATGTGCCAAGAGTGTGGCACATCACATAACCGCTGGAATGGTAAATGTGAAGGCTGCAATGGTTGGAACACCTTGGTGGAAGAGGTTGTTGAAAAGCAAAGAACAGGTATTGCTTCGGCGAATGCACCATTACCACAATTATATAAAATTGATGATCCGTCATTGGTTGATTTAACCAAAATTCGCTATGTCACATCATTTGGCGAGTTTAATAGGGTTTGTGGTGGTGGCATTGTGCCAGGGTCAGTTATTTTGGTAGGTGGTGATCCTGGAATTGGTAAATCAACCTTAATGCTGCAAATTGCCTGTGATGTTTCAAACACTACGCCGTGTTTGTATTTATCAGGCGAAGAATCAGTGCAACAGTTGCAAATGCGCTCTAAAAGGGTCGGCGCTAAAGCTCAACATTTACACATCGGCAGTTGTACAAGCCTTGAAGAAATTCAAAACCTTTTGGCTAAACATAAAGATACTAAGTTACTAGTGGTTGATTCCATTCAAACTATTAGTTCTGATTCATTAGAGGCCGCAGCTGGTTCTGTAAGCCAGGTACGTGCGTGTTCACAAACTTTAATTCATTTGGCAAAGCGCCAAGGAATATCGGTAATTTTAGTGGGTCACGTTACCAAAGAAGGAACAATTGCAGGGCCAAGAGTTCTAGAACACATGGTTGATACGGTTTTGTATTTTGAAGGCGAACGTCATTATGATTTTCGTATTTTAAGGGCCGTTAAAAATCGTTTTGGTGCTACCAATGAAATTGGTTTGTTCGCTATGGAAGAGCAGGGGTTGGCTGAAGTTACTAATCCTTCTGCACTTTTTTTGTCAGATCGCCCCCAAGGAATTAGCGGTACAGCGGTATTTGCTGGTATTGAAGGAACGCGTCCTGTGCTTTGTGAAATTCAGGCTTTGGTTTCTAAAAGCTACTTAGGTATGCCAAGGCGCACCGCAGTGGGGTGGGACACATCTCGCCTTTCTATGATACTCGCCGTGCTTGAAAGTCGTGCTGGGTTTAGTTTTGGTACAATGGATGTTTATTTAAATGTAGTGGGTGGCCTAAAGGTTACTGAACCAGCGGCTGATTTGGCAGTGGCTGCGGCACTAATTTCAGCCATGCTTAACAAGCCAGTTAATCCTGCATATGTATTTTTTGGCGAAGTAGGTCTTGGGGGCGAAATTCGCCCAGTGCACCAGACTGAATCTCGCCTAAAAGAAGCTGAAAAACTAGGTTTCTCAAAAGCCTTATGTGCGCAACGCAAAAAAGTTGCTACATGTCTTCCTGTTATGAAGCTTGAGCTTTTAAAGGATTTATCAAAACATTTGGGTTAGATTTTTTCGTCAAAAATTTCATAATTAGTAAAAAAAATTCTTTGGTCCAAAAAACAACTTGCTTCAAACGCATTTTTTGCTTATAAAATAAGAACGTTAGCGCCCATAGCTCAATTGGATAGAGCGTCAGATTACGGATCTGAAGGCTAGGAGTTCGACTCTTCTTGGGCGCGCCACTTTTCACAGATATTGATCATTTTCCAAAAATAAAGGTGACCTATGGCTTTTACCCTTCCTACATTACCGTATGCTAAAAACGCGCTTGTCCCATATATTAGTGAGCAAACTATTGATTTTCACTATGGTAAGCACCACCAAACTTACGTGACAAATTTGAATAATTTGGTGCAGGCCAGTGTAAATGAGGAGAAAACTCTAGAAGAGCTTATTCAAATGTCATTTTCTAAGCCAGATATGACAGGGGTTTTCAATAATGCTGCTCAAGTGTGGAATCATACCTTCTTTTGGAACTGTATGAAGCCAAATGGTGGTGGTTTGCCAACAGGTCTTATTGCTGAAAAAATTAACGCGGCATTTGGTAGTTATGAAAAATTTGCAGCAGAATTTAAGCAAGCTGCTCTTACTCAATTTGGTAGTGGTTGGGCTTGGTTAGTGCAAGAGGGGGATTCAATTAAAATCACAAAAACTGCTAATGCTGATCTGCCTATGGTGCACGGTCAGTCTGCATTACTTACTTGTGATGTTTGGGAGCACGCTTATTATTTAGATTATCAAAATCGTCGGGCTGATTTTGTACAGACATTTTTAGACAATTTAATTAATTGGGATTTTGTAAACGCTAACTTAGCTTAAAACATGTGATGATATAGCTACAAGTTTATTTAACTTATATTAAAAACCCTGGGGGGTGTTGATCTATCCTCCAGGGTTTTTTATTGTAACTTAGAATTTTACCTATAGGTACATATGATGATTAAAAAATTAGCAATTGCCTTACCACTAATTTTTGGTGGGGTTGTAGTAGCGGAAACTGCGCAAGCGCCGACTCTACAGATCAATGGTTACACAGCGATGGTCGCTGGTGGAGCCTTTCAAAGTAATAACAGCAATGGTCAAGGCGGGGCGCAACACATAGGAATTGGCGCTTCTAACATTTATTTTACGGCCAAGGGCGTTTCCGCTAGTGGTTTTCAATATAAATGGCGCGTAGCTATGGAATCATACCCTGGTGGAAAAAGTACCACAGATGGCTCAATTTATTTTACCCAAAATTATATAGAATTTGCTCTTGTTAATGCTGGTATTTTTCAAATTGGTAACTTAACAGGGCTTGAAGATACTATGACAGAAAGTGGCTTTAACCTAATGGGTGGAGCTGGCGGTATCGATGGTACATTCGGTAACATTACCAATACTGCGGAAGGTGTTATTGGCGGGGTACAGATGGCTAGTCAAACTAGTAAATGTACGAAAGTGGTTTACTACACCCCTTCTATGAATGGTGTGACTTTTGGTATATCTTATGCGCCAAATACAAGTCGTATGGGTACTGGTGCCCGTGATAACTCAGGTGGTGCTGATAATGCTTACGGTAATGAAAGCGGTATTTATCCTGATAAAAAAGTGGCAGCTTACGGTATGCACAATGTAGCTGCTGGTATTAAGTATGTTAACGACTTTAAAGCTTGGAACTTGGCTTTGGCGGCTATTGTGATTGCTGAAAACAGTAAGCGTGGTCAAAAGGGTTTCTTAGAAAACGATGCAGCTTTAGAATACTATAAGTATAAAACAGTTAATAACGGCAGGTCCGCACAATTTACTGCAGCAGTTGGTTTTGACCAGTGGCGCTTTGCAACCGGGTTAATTCTAAATGGTAAAAGTCGTGTGATAAAATCTGATCAATATAACACTGGTGATGCTGGTAAAGCTTGGAACGTTGGTGCTCAGTACACTGTTGGTGCTTACCAATTTGCCCTAGGTTACTTTAAAACTATGCGTGAGTTGCCAAGAATTCCAGCTGGAACAAAATATGGTTCAGTTGGTGGTAAGGCAGAAAGTGACACTATTACAGCAACTGTTGACTTTAATGCCTTGCAAGGTTTGAAGTTCTTTGGTGAGGTTGATTTCTTCAAC
>CANMNU010000073.1 GCA_947499175.1 Alphaproteobacteria bacterium | reverse complement strand
GATACGGTTACCTGGAGGGATTAACATACAGCAAACTGAACAACCAGCATGAAAAATAAAGCTTATACGATCTTTAGTGTTGTTATCATTTTTTACAAAATTATCAAGTTCTATGGCGATTTTTTCTTTTTGATCCATACTTATGCCAGGTGTTGATGGCACCCAAAGTCCTATAATTCCGCGGTCTTCTTTAGGGCCAATTTCTTTGGTAATGTTGGGAATTAAGATTAATGATCCAACAATACAGCTAATAAATAATGTTCCAAAAATCCAGTTGGGCCATAAGTCTGCTCTTAGCCTGATTTTTTGGAAATAATTTTCCAGCCAAGTTAAAACTTTTGGGGGGCTATGTTGTTTTGTGTTTTTAAGGGATATCATGCTCATCCATGGTGTTAATGTAATCGCTGTTATTCCTGAAATAATTACTGCGGCCGAAATGCTAACTGCAAATTCAGCAAACAATTGCCCCATAGCATCACGCTGAAAGGCAATCGGTAAATAAACACTTGCTAAAGTTAATGTCATCGCTACTACCGCAAAAGCTATTTCTCGTGCACCAAGGTAGGCGGCATCAAAAATATTTTTTGCAGTTTTTTTATGGCGGCTGATGTTTTCAAGTACGACTATTGCGTCATCAACCACTAAACCTGTGGCAAGTACAGCGCCCAACAAGGTTAGTGTGTTAATTGAGTAGCCAAAAGCCATTAATACAGCTAGAGATCCCATCAGTGATAAAGGGATTGTTACCAAAGGCACAAAACTTAGGCGAAATGACCCTAAAAATAGGCCAACCACAAGCATTACACAAATAATTGCTTCTATTAAGCTATTGCGGACTTGGTTAAGGCTGGTGCGAATAAATTCAGCCTGATCTATGATTACCTTTAGTTTAATGTCTTGAGGTAGGGTTTTTTGTAATTTTGCAACTTTTTCGTGCAATTGATTTGATACAGTTAAAGGGTTAGCTGTGCTAGATTCTTTAATTTCTAGGCCAACTCCTGGCTTGCCGTTTACATGAAAACGAAACCCGCTATTATCTAGTTTTAAATCTATTGTGCTAAAATTACTCAAGGCAACTGATTGGTTTTTGGAGGCTGGAATTATGATTTTTTGAAAATCCTCTATGTTATTTAAAGGCTGATCCAGGCGAATTGGGTACGTGTCATGAACTTTACCAAGCGGTTGATTTTTTAAAATATTTTCTAAATGTTTAAAAACTTTATTTGGGCTAATGCCATATTGATACATTTTTTTGCCATCTAATGCTATGTCCATTTTGTAGGGTGAACCTATGGTGTTGACCTCAGCAACTCCATCAATACCGCGAAAATCATTGCGTATAATGCAATTAGTGTAATGGGTAAGCGCTTGCGGTGTATAACTGGTTGATTCTACAAGAACTAGAAAAAATGGCACCCCTTCGCCTTTAGCGCCTCGCCTTTGAATATTTGATTGGGGAATCTCTTTTGGTAAATTAGCTTTTGCGATTGCCTCTCGCAAACCAATTTGTGCAGCATCAACATTAATACCTTCGTTAAAGGTGACGGTAATTTGGCTAGCCCCTTGGTGAGTTTCAGATTGCAGTTTTTCAACCCCTGGTAGTTCCATGATTTTATCTTCAATCGGGTTGGTAACAATTGCTTCCATGTAAGAAACATCACCATTATGGTAATGGGTATAAACTGTAAACTCTGGGATGCGAACTTGTGGATACTCGCACAGAGGCAAATGTTCAAGGCTAATCCAACCAACTACTAACAGCATAGTATTTAAAACTATAGCAATAATCGGGTGCCTTAAAAAAAAATTAACCATACTATAGTTCTGGATATTTTGGGGTTATATCATCACCTTCATAGAAATGGTGAGGGTCCAAACACAAACTTTCACCAATTTCTAGGCCACTTGTTACAACAATATTCTTTGCATCCTTGGGGCCAAGGGTTAATTCATGTTTTTCAAAAATACCATCTTTAAAAACTAAAACTGATGCATCCTCATCTTCAAATTTGACTGCAGATAAAGGAATTACTACAGCGTTTTTCCATTCCTTTAAGTAAATCTCGACATCAATAACTTCACCAATTAGGGATGTCAAGTTTTGAATTGGTATATGAATAATCATCATGTGGGTCTTTGGATTTAGCATTTTGGGTACATGGGGTAGGGTGTATTTAGTCCCTTCAATAATTACAGTTTGGTGGGTTTTTAATGCATTTTTAAAACCAACTGGAATTTGTACCTCAACTACCATGTTTGATAGATCAAAAAAATGGCCTATTACATCGCCAACTTTAACATTAGTGCCTGCGTGTATAAGATTTGGCCCAACAACACCATTGAATGGGGCCGTAAATTTAGATTTTTTGTATTCCAATTCTGCCATGGCTAATGCTTGCTGAGCCATTATCCACATTTGTTCACGTTCTTGCAATTGTTGCTTTGATGTATTGTTTGTTTTTGACAAAGTTAAGATACGATTATACTGTTGTTTGGCAATAGATTCAGCCGTAGTTGCTAATGCAAAAGCTCTGGCAATTTCAGGATTCTCAATGTTGGCGATTGTTGTTGATTTACTTAACTCATCACCTGGTTGGCTTTTCCAATCAAGTACACCATCAGTTTGCGCTATTAAAGGGCTGCTGTACCTGGCTTGCACAGTGCCGTAAAAAATTGATTTTTCCACATATTTTTGTGGCTGCAAATAAATAACTTGGGCAAGTTTAGGTGTTTCTTTGGGCGTTTTATCACAAGAGGCTAAGCATATAACAATTTGCAAAAGCAATAAATAACGCATATATAGGTCAACCTTCTTGTACGCCACAATTGTATATTTAATTGTTTTTTTTATCAATTGTGACCGGAGTATTTTCTTAACTTTACAGTTGTGCGAGTTCATACACAAAAATATAATTTGACATTTTTTTATAATCCTGTATCATCAAAGATGGAAGTTTAATGCGGCTCTTTTGACTTTCAAGACTGACTGAATGCTCTTGACCATATTTTTCAATATTCTCCAGACTAATCCAGACAGTGTTGATAAAGGGTGCCCAAGTGATTGGGAACGTAAACTCTTATGGTTGTTTTAATAGTGGAACAACCTGAACACTAAACTAAAATTAAGGAGAATATAATGTCAAACGGTACAGTTAAATGGTTTAATGCGAGCAAAGGCTTCGGATTTATTCAACCAGACAATGGTGGAAGCGATGTGTTTGTTCACATTAGTGCATTGGAACGTGCAGGTATTGCAACGTTAAATGAAGGCCAAAAAGTTAGCTACGAGCTTGCAACTAACAAAGGCAAAACTTCAGCTGTAAATATTAAGCCTCTATAAATTATTTTTAATAATTTATAGTTGCTGGCTGCCCTTTCTAGGGCAGCTTTTTTTTATACGTTTCTCTTAATACGTTAATAAAAGTAATTGTTTTACTATGCTGTAATAAAGTAGCTTGACTCAGTTGGTGTAGCATAGGTGGGGTTATGGGTGCCAGATTGGGCGTAGTAGATTCGCATGATTCTACTGAAGAATTAAGTTACAGCAACTCAGCTAAAAAAAGTAATTTTTCTATTTCAAAAGGGCAGCGCGAATCTTTAGGATTAATAAACATAGGAACTTTTTTAGAATATTTTGATTTTAAAGTTTATATACATGTTACCGTTATTCTAAATGTTTTATTTTTTCCTAAAACTGATCCTTATACCCAATCATTATTAATGGCTCTTTCGTTTTCTATGGCTTATTTGTTGAGACCTCTGGGCTCTCTTTTGTTTGGATTTTTAGGAGATATTTGGGGTCGCAAAACTAATATAATAATCACTACCTTAATGATGTCGATTGCAAGTTTTGTCCTTGGGTGTATGCCAACATATGACCAGGTTGGATGGATTGCTCCTCTTGCTGTGATTATATGCCAAGCTGTTCAGGGAATATCTTCAGGTGTGGAAATAATCGGAGCAATTGTTTATACAGCAGAGCTGGTAAAGGCGCCACGTAATTACTTTTTTTCAGCTTTAATTGGCGTGGCTGCTGAATTTGGTACGTTATTCTCGCTTCTTCTGTGTACAGCTCTTTTAACACTGCGTCCGGAAGATGGTTGGCGTTATGTATTTTTTATTGGATCAGGTATTGCCGTGATTGGTAGTATTGCTCGCACGCGACTTAAGGAAAGTCCAGAATTTTTAAAAGCAATTCAAAAAGCAAAGAAAAATGGTGGCGCTAAATCGTTTATTTTTAGGGCATTTACTGAATATAAAAGTAATACTCTGAATTATTTTTTATTAGAATTGCGTGGCCCATTTCTATTTTTCTTAGCATATATATCTTTAAGTGAGCTACTGGCACGTAATTATGGCTATACACCAACTCAGATTATTCTCCATAACTTGTTTATTTCATTGGCATCTTTTTCTTCATATATTTGTTTTGTGTTTATAGCGCGGTATATACATCCACTGAGATTGCTAAAAAGAATTGGTTTTGTATTGCTTGCAATATCAATAGTTATGCCGTTTGTGATAAACGATAATTCAAGTATTAAAGTGATTTTTTTAATGCAGGCACTTATTGCCTCTCTAAATATTACAGGAATTGCTGATGCCATTTTTACTCGTGGATTTCCAGTAATAGGTCGATACACAGTTATGGGAGTTTCATATTCTTTAGCGCGAGCCTTTGCTGCCTGTGGTACTTCTTATGGATGTGTAGTAATAGCGTCAAAATATGGATTTTTAGGTGTATCTGTCATGATGGCGCTAATCATGACATTACATTTGATAGGTGTGTACCGTTTTGTGCCGTGCAAAGAAGATCGGTTAATTGAAGAAAGCTGGCGGAGAGAGAGGGATTCGAACCCTCGATAAGGATTAACTCCCTATGACGGTTTAGCAAACCGTTGCCTTAAGCCGCTCGGCCATCTCTCCACACTATACATTTGTATAATTCAAATGGGTAATTGTCAACCTTGCTTAGGTGAATAATTATTAAAAATCTCATTGGCTATGTTAAAAAAACATGCTCTACTCAGCTTAGGTTGTTTCATGTTGGTATGTCATGGGTAGTGCGTTGGCGCAAGTTGTAGATAATGTAGAAAATGATATAACTTCAGAAACTCTTGGTGCGATTTTTAAAAACGCTAGAATGCTTCAAAATAAAAATCTTGAAATAATTTCTGAGCATTTGAAAATTCGAAAGGTGTTTTTAGAGGCCATCGAAAATGAACAATTTGAACAGCTTCCAGGTGGTGTTTATACGGTTGGTTTTATTCGTTCTTATGCCAAGTATTTAAACCTTGATCATGATGCAATTATTGATCAGCTTAAAGATGAAAAGTTTTTCAAACCAATTAGTTTGCCAACGGTTGGTGATATGCGGCATTTTCCAACCACCAGATTTGTTCCAAGTGGTATGGTTATAGTTGGGATGTTGTTGTTGGTTTTTTGCGCAATTTCAGCATACATATTTTTTGATGATGTGCCCGTTCACATTAATTGGTCAAATTTAAAGCCAAATCTATAATTTTTTTAAATACATATTAGTAATATATTAACTAATACTATGGTATATGTAATATCAAGAACAGTTCTTCAGATATTACTTCAAGGCATCATTTTAAAGCCCTTAAAGATGCTAATGGCGAAGCTGTATCTGTTGCAAGGTTGGAGCCGAGGCGGGGCGGCCTACCCTTTATTTGGGCGGGGGTGGGGGAAGAAAATGCTTATCATCAAAAAGTTAATAAACCATTAATTTTCAGCAAGCACTTACAATTAAAATTTTTCAAAAAACAAATTATTTACACCCAACAACACTCATAAAATTTTACTAAAATAGTTTGGAACATCTAATTTTTTGAATATTTCACTAATTTGTGGTACCTTAATAACTGAGCACTAACTAAAAGCCACGGCAAGTGGGTTTTAATTTGATAAGCATTTCTCCGCTGCACCCTTAGAGATGTCTTCAACAGTGAAATGCTCCTGTTAACGTTTAACTAATGCGCATTAGTTATAACCTCTAGCAGAACTGAAATTGTAATAACTAACATTATATTAGGATAAATCAATACATGCGCTATAAAAAAATATATTACAAAATATTAAGGTTAACTAAATATTATAGCTTACCGTCAATAAAATGATAAGATTTTACACTGGATCACCACGCCCCTACGGGTCTCGTGATGACGGTTTTCTGCGTCTTTGCGAGCAAGCTTTGCTTGCGCGGCAATCCAAGCCGCAACGTACTCAATTTATAATTAGTAAGCTATAACGCTTT
>CANMNU010000072.1 GCA_947499175.1 Alphaproteobacteria bacterium | reverse complement strand
GGGGAGGAAAAAAGAAGGTTAAGATAAAAGTCATACCAAGCTGGCTTAAAGAAACAGCCAAGAATAATAAAACATAATTAAGTAATAATAGATTTTATTACATCCAAAATAATAATTTTATTAATTTTTTACTAAAGTTAATGACTTTTCTCTATCAATTTTAAAGGTGTGTATGCGCTGTGGTTATTAAGTAATTTTCCATGGCAACGCTTATTAAAAGATGGTAAGCTCTACACAACTTCATTATTTAGTAAAAACATGAACAACACTAAGCAGACCAATGATATTAAGCCCGTTTCTTTAGAAGAGGAAATGAAGCGTTCTTACCTTGATTATGCGATGAGCGTGATTGTTTCTCGTGCCCTACCAGATGTACGTGATGGCTTAAAGCCAGTGCATCGTCGTATTTTGTACACAATGAAGGAAATTGGCCTTGATTATAATCGGCCACATAAAAAGTCAGCTAACGTAGTTGGTAATGTAATGGCGAAGTATCACCCTCACGGTAACTTAGCTATTTATGATGCGATGGTGCGTTTAGCACAGCCCTTTAGCCTGAGGGCACCATTGGTAGATGGTCAAGGTAACTTCGGTTCTATGGATGGTGACCCACCAGCTGCTGAGCGTTACACAGAGGCACGCTTAAGCAAAGTTGCCCATTCGTTACTTGATGATATTGACCTAGATACTGTAGATTTTCGAGCTAACTACGACGACACTACAGTAGAGCCCACAGTTCTGCCAGCAAAATTCCCAAACCTTTTGGTTAATGGAACCAGTGGTATTGCCGTAGGTATGGCTACCAATATACCGACACATAATTTGGGAGAAATTATTGATGCTACTTGTGCGTTAATTGATAATCCTGATTTGACCCTTGAAGAAATTATGCAATACGTTCCTGGTCCAGATTTTCCAACTGGTGCAACAGTATTAGGACGTAAAGGAATTATTGACGCATTCCAAACTGGGCGCGGCAGTATTACAATTCGTTCAAAAAGCACTATTGAAAATATTACTGGCAATCGTGAATCTATTGTTGTGCACGAAACGCCTTATCAAGTTAACAAAGCAAGAATGATTGAAAAAATTGCTGAACTTGTGCGTGATAAAACAATTGAAGGAATTTCAGACTTACGTGATGAATCAAATCGCGAAGGGGTTCGCGTTGTCATTGAACTTAAAAAAGATGTTAATGCCGAAGTTGTACTGAATAAGCTTTATCGCCATAGTCAATTACAGGTGAGCTTTGGATATAACATGTTGGCGCTAATTCATGGGCGCCCTGAGCAGCTTTCGATTAAGGCAATTTTACAACATTTTGTGGATTACCGCGAAGAAGTAATTAATCGTCGAACAAAATATTTACTTGCCCGTGCCCGTGAAAAAAGCCATGTTTTGCTTGGATTTTCAGTAGCAGTTGCGAACCTTGACCCTGTCATTGAGTTGGTGCGTGCAGCAAAAGATCGCAGCGATGCACGTGAGCAATTATTGTCCCGCACTTGGGATGGATCAATGGTGGCAAGCTACATTAAATTGGTTGAAGGCACTACCGATGTCGTTAGCATTGAAGGCGAATATCGTTTAAGCGAAATTCAAGCAAATGCAATTTTAGATTTGCGCTTACATCGTTTAACAGGCTTAGAGCGTGAAAAAATTCTAAAAGATTTAGATGATATTGCCAAAGATATTCAAGAATATTTAGATATTTTGGCTTCTCGTGAACGTATCTTGACAATTATTAAAGAAGAATTAAATGCGATTAAAGAATCATTTCCAAGCCCTCGTCGCACCGTTATTGAAGATGCTCTTACCAAATTTGAGCTAGATGACCTAATTCAACGAGAAGAAATGGTTATTACCGTAAGTTTGGGTGGTTACATTAAGCGAGTACCGTTGTCTACTTATCGTGCCCAAAGGCGCGGTGGCAAAGGGCGCTCAGCAATGACAATTAAAGATGAAGATGTTGTTTGTGACGTAATTATCGCCAACACCCATAGCCATGTATTGTTCTTTTCAACCCTTGGTAAGGTTTACCAAATGAAGGCATATAATTTGCCTTTAGCTACCCCTCAATCAAAGGGGCGTGCAATGGTTAATCTCTTGCCATTAGCTGCTAATGAAACTATTTCAACCGTGCTAGTGTTGCCTGAAGCAACAGAACGTGATGATCAAGAAATATTCTTAATGTTTGCGACCAATCACGGAAACGTGCGCCGTAATAAATTAGAAGATTTTTCAAATATTCCAAGCAACGGCAAGCGTGCTATGAAATTGGAAGAAACTGGCGAAGAACTTATTGCGGTTAAGTTGTGTGTTGAAAAAGACGACGTTATGTTGTTTACCAAAAATGGTTTGTGTAATCGTTTTAAAGTTGCTGATAATGTTCGTGTATTTGCTGGGCGTGACTCTAATGGCGTACGTGGATTAAAGCTGCAGCCAAAAGATTACGTTATTGGTATGACAATATTAACACCCGGAAAAGTTAGCGTTGAAGAACGTAATGCCTACTTGAAAATGGCTAAATCTGTGCGTCAAGGTGTTACCGATGAACCTGAAATAGTTGAAGCAGATGAAACTATTGAAACAATTACCATTAGCAACGAACGCTTTGAAGAATTGCGCAGTAGCGAGGAATTTATTTTAACTGTTACTGAAAAAGGCTTTGGCAAGCGTAGCTCAGCTTACGAATATCGCACAACTAACCGTGGTGGCGTTGGCTTTGATAGCATTATTACAAATGTTCGTAATGGTGGTGTTGTTGCATCATTCCCTGTTACTGAAAAAGACCAAATTATGTTGGTAACCAATAGCGGTCAGTTGATTCGTTGCCCAATTACGGATATTCGTATTACGGGTCGCCGTACACAGGGTGTAATTGTCTTTAGAATTGAAAGCGGAGAAACAGTTGTTTCTGTTAGTAAGATTGAAGAATCTGAAGAAGAAGAATCTTAAATAATTTTTTGAGATTTTTCATGGTGCTTTAAATTTGATTTGCACTTGAAAAATTGCCAACTACTTACCAAATTGGTATAGTGTAACAAAAATTGAGACGTTTATGAATTTGGTGGAAAACAACATTGTTGACTTTGAGGCGTCCGGTATTACACTCAATTTGACAGAAATTCAGATTCTTATTCCACACCGTTACCCATTTTTGTTGATTGATCGCATTGAGAATGTGCAGCTAGGTGAATCAGCAGTTGGCGTAAAAAATGTTACTCTTAACGAATGGTATTTTCAGGGGCATTTTCCCGAGCACCCAATTATGCCAGGAGTACTAATTATTGAAGCTTTAGCACAAACCGCAGCCGCCTTGGTTATGAAAACTTTAACCGTGCAAAATGGTGGGGAAAAGCCAGGAAATATGGTTTATTTCATGTCAATTGATGAGGCTAAATTCCGCCGTCCAGTAGTACCTGGGGATGTTTTGCGTCTGAAAGTAGCAAAAAGTCGTGCCCGCGGCCATATATGGAAGTTTAAAGGTGAGGCATGGGTTGGAGACGAATTAGCCGATGAAGCAACCTTTACTGCTATGATTACAAGTAAATGATTATCCATCCGTCCAGTATTATTGAATTAGGCGCAAAAATTGGTATGGGCGTTAAAATCGGTCCAT
This sequence comes from Alphaproteobacteria bacterium, assembly GCA_947499175.1. Taxonomy (GTDB): domain Bacteria; phylum Pseudomonadota; class Alphaproteobacteria; order Paracaedibacterales; family CAITNM01; genus CAITNM01. The sequence goes on along the minus strand of CANMNU010000072.1, from coordinate 2,771 downwards.
TTTGTAGTGTTGGCAAAGATGTAACATTAGCTGACCAAGTTGAGCTGGTTTCTCATATTTCAATTAGCGGTATAACACAAATTGGAGAAAAAACTAAAGTTTATCCGTTTGCTTCCATTGGTCACGCTCCGCAGGATTTAAAATACAATGGTGAAGCTTCAAAAACTATTATTGGTGCCAATAATACAATTCGCGAATATGTAACTATTCAACCTGGTACTGCTGGTGATTCTATGCAGACTGTAGTTGGCGATCATTGTTTATTGATGGTCGGAAGTCATGTAGCACACGATTGCGTTGTGGGTAATCACGTAATAATGGCTAATAATGCTACTTTGGCAGGACACGTAAAAATTGGTGATTTTGTAATTATTGGGGGGCTTGCTGCGATTAAGCAATTTGTTCGAATTGGTGATCATGCCATGATTGGTGGTATGGCAGGAGTAGAGCATGATGTAATTCCATTTGGTATGGTTATTGGAGAACGTGGCTGGCTAAATGGACTTAATTTAGTGGGCCTAAAGCGCCGTGGATTTAATCGAGAGGCTATTCAAAAACTCCAAGATATTTATAGCTGTTTATTTATTTCAGATAGCAATCAACCATTAAGTGAGCGCTTTGCCGTTTTAAACGCTCGTTATGTTGATGATTACGATGCTAAGATTTTACTAAACTTTTTAAATGGAAAATCAAATTCACTATGCCAGCCAAAGGCCTCATGATTTTTTTTGCTAAAAATCTGGGTTATGATCTATTAAATTTTAACCCATGAGTAAATCATCCGTAATTTCCCAAGGATGTTCAATTGGAATTATTGCCGGTTCAGGAGATCTATTTTCACTAATATTGGCTGAAGCTTTAAATCGGCAATTGTACCCTGTAATGGTTTCTTTTAATGATTTACCACTATACCAAACAGGGCCTCATTTACGGACTAGCCTTGGTAAAATTGGTGAAATTTTGGATTTTTTTAAAATTCATAACGTTGAGCATATAATATTTGCAGGCAAAGTACCTCGTCCCTCATTAACTTCATTAGGGTTTGACGCTACTGGTATTAAGTGGATGCAAAAATTAGGTATTAAAGCCTTTTCTGGTGATGATGCTTTGCTTAAGGGAATCACAGAACTTTTAAGCAATGAAGGTTTCCAAATTATTAGCCCAAAAGATTTCTTACCAAAGCTTATACTAAAACCTGGGGTTTATACATCAGCTCATCCAAATGCAACTGATATACAGGATATTGCGCGCAGCCAGGTAGTTTTAAATGCACTATCAAGTGCTGATGTAGGTCAGGCATGCATTGTTCATGAAGGGCTTGTTCTTGGGGTGGAAGCAATTGAGGGAACACAAAATTTAATTGAGCGGTGCTATGCTTTGAAACGAAACCCCGTTGGTGGTGTTTTAGTAAAAATTGCTAAAAAAAATCAAACTACATTGGTTGATTTGCCGACTATTGGTGTTGAAACAATTACATCTGTCCATAAATGCGGACTTAATGGAATTGCAATTTCAGCCAACACTACCCAAGTACTAGATTTCAATCAGGTAATTAATTTATGCAATCAGCACAGCTTATTTTTAAAAGTAATTGAGGATTAAATATGACAACTCGTATTCTTTCAGGTATTCGCCCAACAGGTCATATTCATTTAGGGAATTATTTAGGAGCAATTTGTAGTTGGGTTGACATGCTAAATACTATTGATGAATGTTTTTTTTGCATTGTTGATCAACATGCCTTAACAACTGCCGAAGACTCAAAAGATTTACGCAAAAACACATTAACAATTGCTGCTGCCTATATTGCGAGTGGAATTGATCCCGTTAAAAACCATATTTTTATACAAAGTCATGTGCCATATCATACTGAGCTTGCTTGGTATTTTAATTGCATAACACCTATGGGGTGGCTATCACGTATGACTCAGTTCAAAGATAAAGCCAATAAAAATAAAGACCACACTATGACTGGTTTATTTGTTTATCCAGCTTTAATGGCTGCAGATATTTTAGCTTACAAAGCAACACATGTGCCTGTTGGTGAAGACCAGAAACAGCATGTTGAACTTACGCGCGATATTGCTCATGCTTTTAATAATTATGTTGATAAGCAAATTTTTCCTTTGCCAGAGCCTATAATTAAAAAAGAAACAGCCCGCATTATGAGTTTACGAGACGGTCTAAAAAAAATGAGTAAATCTGACCCATCAGACTATTCAAGAATTCATTTATTAGATGATAATGAAACAATTGCCCTTAAAATTCGTAAAGCTAAAACCGATGCTGAGCCAATTTCCAATCTTGTTTCTGATTTAGAAAGCCGCCCTGAAGCAAAAAACTTATTAAATCTTTATGCAATATTTACGCAAAATAGCATGGAAAAAGTTCTAGAAGAATTTGAAGGCAAGCTATTTTCAGAAATAAAGTCCAAGCTATCCGATGCTACAATAAATCACATGGAACCAATTCGTTTACAAATGATTAAGCTTCTTAATGATGAATCAACTCTTATTCAACATCTTAAAAAAGGTGCAAATGCAGCCAATTCTTTAGTTGAGCCGCATATGCAAGAAATTCGTCATTCACTAAACCTATTACTTTGTCTTTAGGTGATAAACCCCATCCCAATCAACTGGAGGTGGGGATTTCTTGAATTCTTCGCACCTTTGAATGTACATTTCGCAAGGCTCATCCTTACCAAAAGCTACCTGCAAAGTGTTGAAAATATTAATTGCCTCATCCCAACGCTGCTCAAGGTAAAACCTAAA
>CANMNU010000071.1 GCA_947499175.1 Alphaproteobacteria bacterium | reverse complement strand
CATCGATTATTGAAAAAGAAACAGCAGTAAGCACTGAGCGCGATTTAGTGGCATCAGTTTACTTAAATCGTTTAAAAATTAACATGCCACTACAAGCGGACCCTACAATTATTTATGCAGCAACCCAAGGGCAAACATCATTTTATAGGCCAATCTTTAAATCTGACTTGGCACTAAATTCGCCTTACAACACCTATTTACAAAAGGGGTTGCCTCCAACACCAATTGCATGCCCAGGGGAAGCAAGTATTATGGCAGTGTTAAATCCTGCATCAACATCGTATTTATATTTTGTAGCTAATGGTGATGGTGGCCATGAATTTAGTTGTGATCTTAAGACCCATAATCAAAATGTACGTAGCTGGCGATTAATTGAAAAAAAGAAAAAGGAACGGTAATGAACATTGTCAGACGCGGCTTAATGCTAGTCTTATCATCCCCATCGGGTGCTGGAAAAACTACAATTGCGCATGCGCTACTTAAGCAAGACATGAATCTTAGAAATTCTATTTCAGTAACAACTCGCACAAAACGTCATTCTGAAGAACATGGTAAGGATTACTTTTTTGTTGATGCAGATAACTTTGTTAAAATGCGAGACTCTGAGGCTTTACTTGAACACGCGCAAGTATTTGGCAATTATTATGGCACCCCTAAAAAATTTGTATTTGATCAATTAGAAAAGGGATTTGATGTTATTTTTGATATTGATTGGCAAGGAACACAACAAATTGCCCATTTAGCCCGCAATGACTTAGTTACGATTTTCATTTTACCGCCGACATTAGAAACCCTGCATGAACGCTTAAAAAGTCGCGGGGAAGATAACGATGAAACTATCAACAAAAGAATGAGTGATGCTTCTGCCGAGATTAGCCACTGGCCAGAATACGATTATGTAATTGTAAACGACAATTTTGAAAAAAGTTTAGGCAAAATTATGGCAATTTTAGTAGCTGAACGTTCAAAACGCACACGTCAAATTGGTTTAGCTGAATTTGTTAATGAGTTGCGCCAAGGTGGGTAATAATTTTACCCATTAAAATTTTATTTTTCTGGAATCAAAAGCATCTCGAACAGCTTCTCCTGTAAAAATCAACAAGCTTAGCAGTATTGAAATTGAAAAAAATGCAGTTAAGCCTAACCAAGGAGCTTGAATGTTATTTTTTGCTTGGGTGATTAATTCACCAAGTGAAGCTGATCCTGGTGGCAACCCAAAACCCAAAAAATCTAGTGAAGTTAAGGTTGCAATTGAGCCATTTAAAATAAATGGTAAATAGGTAATTACAGCCACCATTGCGTTAGGCAGCATATGTCGCCAAATTATCCGCCTACTTGGCACACCAAGCGCTTCAGCTGCTCGAACATAATCAAGGGTTCTGGTACGAAAAAATTCTGCCCTCACCACTCCAACTAGTGTCATCCATGAAAAAGTTAACATAATCATCAAAAGCCACCAAAAATTAGGCTCAATCATACTTGATAAAATGATTAGCAAGTACAAAACAGGCAAATTACTCCATATTTCAATAAATCTTTGCATGAACAGATCAATTCGTCCTCCAAAATAGCCTTGAATAGCACCAGTAAAGACTCCAATTAATGAAGCTCCTATCGTAAGCGCTAATCCAAATAAAATTGAAATGCGAAAACCATAAAGTAGACGAGTTAGAACATCACGCCCTTGGTCATCTGTTCCTAACAAATTATCCCAACTAGGTGATGATGGAGCAGGACTGGTTAAACCATAATTAACCGTGTTGATTCCAAATGGAATTGGCGCTAAAATTATAAGCCCATTTGGTTTTATTAATTTTTGAACGAATGGATCACGATAATTAGTGGCCGTTTCAAATGTCCCACCAAAAGTAGTCTCTGGATAATTTTTAAAAATTGGAAAGTAAAATTCACCTTTGTAGCTAACTAGTAATGGCTTGTCGTTAGCAATAAACTCGGCACATAAAGTTATGAAAAAGATTGTAACAAATATAAAAAATGAATAATAGCCACGTTTGTTTGCCTTAAATTGATACAAACGCCTTTCGGTAATGGGATTCATAAATTACCTTTTTCATTTCCCTTTATAGTCTGCACAAAAAGGAAAGCTACAAACTTTGGCGTCCCCAACGGGATTCGAACCCGTGTTGCCGCCTTGAGAGGGCGATGTCCTAGGCCTCTAGACGATGGGGACTCACTATTATGTCTAGCCATTCCTAATTTAATTTGCAAGTGAATTTTGTTAATTCACGCCTAAATCAATTTATACAAAAAAGCTAACCAACTGAGTATTCTCTAAGTTCTTTACAGTCAATTATTTTTTTGATAGCTTGCATTGTGCATACCTTAATTTCAAGTGAGTTAATGTGAAAAATTTAAAAATTTTTTTTACAATTGCTGCTAGCACACTAATACTGGCACTTTATTCGATAAACCCTAAGTCTGCAGTATGTGTTTATACGGTTTATGACCCAATTAAAGTTGGTGAAATGAATATGGTAAAAGCAATAACAGAGGCTTTCCCTTTGATAAGAGATGATGTTGAAATTATAGAAATTCCCAATGCTAAATTTGAAAGTATCAAGCTAAATGAAGGTAAAACAAATATAATTGTAACTGCGGGTCAGTTTGGTATCGAGCTTGCTAAATCAGCTGGAGTTCTTCCAAAAAATGTAAAGATTCTGCTGTGTACTCACCAATGGTTTGTTTCAATGAAAGACTTGCATAATATATATTTAACTATGCCAAAACACGCCATAAATAACGATGTTACTAACTGGGCAAAAAAACAAAAAATAGAGCTTATAACCACCCAAGGGGTTTTGCACAGAATGTCTGCAAAAGCTATTAAGTGAAGAAGATACAAAAACCATTAAAATGATTGATGCTAAAGTTGGTCTTATTTTAGGTGGTGACGCTGAAATGCCTAATGGCAAGGATTGGCGTTTGTTTAGCGAAGAAAGCGCAAAAACATTTGCCATACAAATTTGTAAATACCTAAAAGAAACTGGTCACAAAATTCTTATTACTAACGGACCGCGTACAGGAGCTTTTGTTGATGTTAATAACAGAGACCCTAACTCCCATAAAAATGGCGAAATTGACAGAATTTCAAAAGCTTTTTTGGATGAATTGGACAAAGCTGGGTTTAAACAAGGGGAACACTTTGAGTTTTATGATTTTCAATTTGGTAAGCCTTCTGCTTTAAAAGCTATCACTGCCGTTGTGTACAAAAACAAGGGATTTATGATTGTACCAGGAGAATCAACCAGCTCCATTTCAGAGACTATATCGATTATGCCAATTGTGATTTATAAGGTTGATTCAATGAATTACACACATATGAATTACCTAAATGATTTGCTCAGCAGTCAAAATGCATTGATATGGCCAAACGTTCCAACAGAACAACAGTTGCAAAATTACACGCCACCAGAACCGCAAACTCTGGCAGTTGTTAAATCATTAATATCGCACTGAGATTTTCTGACAAGGCGTTTTTTGTTAGACACTGTTCCTATCAGTGGTTATACTGCCGTAATTATGATTTAATATGGCGCCATGAATTTTTTAATATTATTTTCTCCAATTTTTCTATTTTTAGGTCTTTTTGTAGGTAGTGGATTGCTATTTACCTGGCAGGGCATTGATCATGCTTTTTACCAAATTGCACCAACTGTTGCGATTATTCCAGCAATAATGCTAGCATTTTTATTGCTAAAAGGACCAACTCAAGAACGCTTGAATAGTTTTCTTGATGGCCTAAGGCACCGTGATATTGTAACCATGTGCCTAATATTTTTGCTAGCTGGCGCCTTTAATGTGGTCACCAAATCTATTGGATGCGTAGATGCTACTGTTAACCTAGTGTTATCACTAATTCCAAGTCATTTTGTTTTAATTGGAATATTTCTAACTGCAGCCTTCATTTCAACTGCTATAGGTACTTCCATGGGTACAATCGCTACCATGGGGCCAATCGCTGTAGGTATTGCAGGTCATGGAGTCTTGCCTTTGGATTTAGCAATTGCCACAGTCATTGGTGGCTCTATGTTTGGTGATAGCTTATCCCCGGTGGGGGACACAACCATTGCAGCAGTTCTTTCACAAGGGGCAGATTTTCGTAAAAAATTAGTTTTGAATGCAATTGTTGCCTGTATCGCTGCCGCAATTATGTTGATAATTTTGTGGTTCATACATACCCCAACAACTGCTTCTGCAGTTAAAGACTATGACCTAATTTTGATTATTCCATATGTTGTACTTGTAAGCTTAGCGTTTGCTGGGTTAAACGTATTTCAAGTCTTAATTACAGGCTTAATTACAGCCTGGACAATTGGCTTTGCCCATAGTGACTACAGTATTGTTAGTTTTGCTAAAGATATTTGCAAAGGCTTTGAAAGCATGCATGAAATATTTTTATTATCACTATTTGTCGGTGGACTAGCTGGAATGTTAAAAGACATGGGCACCATGCGCTATGTCGCTGATTTTATTGGCAAAGCGCATCATTTAACTAGACGTTCAGCACAACTGGTAATTGGTGCTATTGTTTCAGTTTTTGATGTATTAATAGCAAACAACTGTGTTGCGATTATTTTTAGCGGTGAAATTGCTAAAACTATAGCTCACCGTTATAAAATTCCAAACCATTATACTGCGGCTTGGCTTGATATTTTTTCCTGTGTTTTCCAAGGAATTATACCCTATGGGGCGCAGATTTTATTGGCAAGCACACTGTCAGGAGTTTCCCCTTTAGTAATTGCAGGCCAAGTTTATTATTGTTATATTTTAGCAGCAGTTGTTATTGCTTATATTGTAATAGTGCCGATTAAGAAAGAACGCTATTAACAGACGGCCCCTGGAACACCTTTGGTGGTTGAGTATTCAAAGTGAACAATCTCATCAGGAAATAGGTGCTGTCTAATTGCGTGGGCTGCTTGGGCTGCCTCTGCAAATCCAGTTAAAATTAGCTTCAACTTATGTGAATAAGTAGCAATGTCGCCAATGGCATATATGCCTTTCCGATTTGTGGAACTTGTTGCTTGATCAATTGCTATATAGCTTTTTTCCAACCCTAAGCCCCACTCAGTAATGGGTCCAAGATTCATAGAAAGCCCAAAAAATGGTAATAAATAATCTGCTTGAAGTAGTTTTTTTTGACCATCAAGGACTGTAACCTCAACAGTTTGCAACTTGCCATCGATCCCTTGTAAACCGCTTAACTGGTAAGGCACTACTAATTGAATTTCTCCATTATTAACAGCGGCATTGAGTTTGGATTCACTGTCTGGTGCAGCCCTAAATTTTGCTCTACGGTGCACAACGCTTACTGAACTAGCAATATCTTTCAATAACAGTGCCCAATCTACTGCCGAATCACCACCACCAGCAATTACAACATGCTTATTGCGGTAGGTATCTTTTTGGCGCACAGCATAATGAATACTAGTACCTTCAAAGTCTGCAATGTTTTCCAATGGGGGGCGATTAGGACCAAAGGCCCCTACCCCTGCGGCAATGATAATGCTTTTTGCTTTGATTTGGGTTCCTGTTGATGTGGTGACTAACCAATCAGTTCCATGATCATTTAGCTGAGTCAAATTAACAACTTGTTGATTAAGATGGTAAGTTGGGTTAAATGGTTCAGCCTGTTTTTCAAGCTGTTCGATTAAATCTTGAGCGGTAATTGCGGGATGGGCCGCAATATCATAGATGGGTTTTTCGGGGTACAAAGCAGAACATTGACCGCCAATTTTTTCAAAGGCATCAATAACATGACAATTTAACTTTGCCATGCCACATTCAAAAACAGCAAACAGCCCCACCGGACCGGCGCCAATAATGACAACGTCGGTTTGATGGAGCATTTTAAATCTTACCCTTGGCGTGCTTTGTAGCGTGGCTTTTTCTTGTTAATAACATATACGCGACCTTTGCGACGCACTAATTTGCAGTCTTTGTCACGACTTCTTAGAGTTTTTAATGAGTTTGCAATTTTCATAATTTCACCTTCTAGCTTGGTTCACATTCTAGGTCTTTAAGAACTACTTGTCAAAAGAATTTTATAATATGCGAACATTCAAAATGACTAAAATAAACCTTAAGTAATTTTAATGTTTTTAAATTGTATTTTTCAATATTTAATAAACATTTTTTAAAATATTAAACCGATAAACAAATTTAGCATGACCTTTAACCCAACTTTGTTCTCTTTTTTCTTTCGTTTCAGCTTTGTAGGTTTCTATTCTCTCGTTTTAAAAGCTACCTGTGTTAATTTAGTAATTAATGAGCTCTTGCGAGCTGCCATGATGCGCTACGTAGGTAGCGCACACAGCTGCCAGTGAATGGTGATTTAAGTATTTATGAAATATTGACAGTATTTCACAAATTCACCACCACGGCATCTCCTTGGCTATATTGTCAAT